>SUWT01000041.1 GCA_015061335.1 Lentimicrobiaceae bacterium
ATCATTGGTGTTGTTCAAGATTCTGTTGAGACTGCTATCAATTCCAGCAGCGACGTCATGTACACTGCTGCCGCAGAATTTCGCGAACGTATGAAAAGAGGTGAAAAATTTGAATTATAACAAATTATAATTAGTAATAAATTATAAAAAATGAAGACATTCAGAATTGTTGGAATTTCCCTCGTGGCTGTGATAATTGCCTTTGTGATTGTAGGTCATGGCAATAACGATGGAAAAATAATTGATAATTCATCTGAAATTAACTATGCCGATACCAATAATTGGTTGAAGATTTCAGAACAGAAACACGAAGTTGATGTGTTTTATCTATATCCTACATGTTGGATTCCTACCGATGAAGACGGTATAGTAAGCACTATAGGCAATGTTTCGATGCGCGAAAAAGCACCAGAAGCTTATTACGAACAAGCTTCTTGTTTTGAAGGGATAGCTAATGTCTTTGCTCCTTTCTATCGTCAGCTGAATGCGATGAAGACTTTGAATTATTCGTTGGAAAAACAGGAAGACTTGATAAAAGACGTGCCTTATCACGATGCATTGGCTGCATTCAAATATTATATAGAACATTATAACAATGGACGACCTTTTATCCTGGCTGGTCATTCACAAGGCTCTAATGTGTTAAAATTCATACTGTCTGACTATATGTCGAATCATCATGATGTTTATGAGCGTATGATAGCAGCTTATACTTTAGGTTATTCGTTCGAAGGAGACTATTTCGAGAAAAACTCTCATCTTAAATTTGCTGAAGGAGAGACTGATACTCAAGTTGTTATTTCTTGGAACTGCGAACGCAAAGAAAATGGTAATTTTAGTTCGAATAACTTGGTATGCCACGAAGGTGCGATGTCTATAAATCCAGTGTCGTGGAAGCATAATTATGAGAAAGTAGAAGCCGGCGATCAACGCAACTTGGGAGCGAGAGATACCTACGAACGCTACTCCGCACAAGTGATTTATGATGAAAATCGTAAATACGAAGTGCTTATTGTAGGAATGCCGGAACAGCCTGCAAACGAACAAGGCATCGGAGAGTATGCTCTGCATGGCTGCGACTACAAACTCTACTACTATAATATTCGCGAAAATGCACGAAAAAGAATAGAAAGCTTTTTAAACAAATGACTATTAACGATTAAGGACTCTTAAGTCTTAGAGTCCTTTTTTTTTATTTATTTTTTAGTTTACACTACCGAAATTAATGACCAAATTTACAGAAGAATATACTCAATATCAAAACGATAAAATTTATACTATCACCGATGACGAACTCAAACAAAGAGCCATCTTAGAGATGACCTTGATTTATAATGAGTATGTCAAGACGATTGATGAAAAGCTGAGGTTTGAGTAGTCTAAAGTCTAATGACTAATGACAAAAGTGTCCTCTCCCGTAGAGTCATAAGGACGTGTGACTGCTCCCGTCCTCATATATCTTATAGTTTTATAGAAAATTTCTTTAATCTATCGTTGAGCATTGGTTCTGGAATTATGTCACTGATATTTTTTGCGATGATATTAAGCAGTCTTTCTTTGACATAATCATTCCTGACAACTAATGATATCTCTCTATTAGGTTCTGGATTTACGATAGGTCGTACATTTTTCTTTTGTTCTTCATTAAGAAGTTCTAGATGAAGTTCAGGAATGATGGTATATCCTCCGTTTCTTTCAACAATTTTTATCAGAGTGTCGATGCTGCCTGCTTCATAGATAGATGTGAAAGCCGATTTCTTCTCGCACAATCTCATGACCTGATTTCGTAGGCAATGTCCTTCCTTTAAAACCCAGAGATTGTCTGATGGTATCTGATGTATTTCAAGAAATTCCTTGTCGTACAGAGTTTCGCTAGGGGAGATATAAGCGAAAAATTTCTCATAATAGATAGGGATTTCCAATAAGTTGCTGTTATTTAATGGAGTCGCGAGAAGTGCCATGTCAATATCGGCGTTCTCAAGTTGTTTAATAATTTCTTGTGTGGTTATTTCTCTGACATGTAGTTCTATCTTTGGATTATTCTTATGTATGATGTTAAATAATCTTGGTAAGATATAAGGAGCTACTGTAGGTATTACTCCTAGAATTACTTTTCCGCTATCTTGGTGTAATTCAGAGTTGGCTATCTCCTTGAACTGCTGTGCGTTATATAGAATAATCTTTGCTTGGTCGATGAGTTTTCTTCCTATGGATGTAGGTTCTACAGGATGAGCTTCGCGGTCAAAGATATTCATTTCTAGCTCCTGTTCCAGTTTTTGTATCATCATGCTGAGTGTAGATTGTGTTACATGACACGACTCGGCGGCTCTGACAAAATGACGATGTTTATCAACAGCTATGATATATTCTAATTGTTGTAAAGTCATAAAATTGTTTCAATATAAAACATTAGCTTTGAGCCATGAGTGCTGAGCAAATGCCCATTACTCATTACTCAAAGCATAGGAATGTCGTCAATTGTTATTAATTAAGTTTTCTGCTAATTTCTTTTATAGTGTAACCTTCAATTATATCACCAGGTTTGATGTCGTTATAACCATCGATGTTAAGACCGCATTCGTAACCTGCACTGACTTCCTTAACATCGTCTTTATAACGTTTCAGGGAACCTAAAGATCCTGTGTGTACTACAATACCATCTCTGATGATACGAATCTTGGTCTGCCTGTTGACTTTACCATCGAGTACCATACAACCAGCGATACGTCCGACCTTGCTGATATTGAATACTTCTCTGATTTCGATATTACATGTTACGACCTCTTCAATTTCAGGAGCCAACATGCCTTCGATAGCTGATTTGATTTCTTCTATGGCTGTATAGATGATAGAGTAGAGGCGAATATCAATTTCTTCTCTTTCTGCCAGACGTCTGGCTTGCATTGTAGGACGCACGTTGAAACCTACTATAACGGCATTAGATGCAGATGCCAACATGATGTCTGACTCGCTGATAGCACCCACTGATTTGTGGATGACATTGACCTGAACCTCTTGTGTGGAGAGTTTTAATAATGAGTCAGATAAAGCTTCCACAGAGCCGTCAACGTCAGCTTTCACAATGATATTCAATTCTTTAAAGTCACCAATGGCTATACGTCTTCCGATTTCATCCAAAGTGATATGTTTCTGTGTACGGAGACCTTGTTCTCTTTGTAACTGTTGACGACGTGAAACTATTGATTTTACCTCTTTCTCATCATTCAAAACATTGAAGTTATCTCCAGCTTGAGGTGCTCCGTTAAGACCTAAAAGCAATACCGGTGTTGAAGGTCCCGCCGATTTAACAGATGCGTTTTGTTCGTTGAACATAGCCTTGACTTTACCGTATGTGGTACCAGCAAGAACCATATCACCAACCTTAAGAGTACCATCCTGAACCATGATTTTGGCAACATAACCACGACCTTTATCTAATGCGGATTCTATGATGGCACCTCTAGCTGCTTTTTTAGGATTAGCTTGAAGATCAAGGAATTCAGCTTCTAACAATACCTTGTCGAGGAGCTTGTCAACATTGAGACCCTGTTTTGCAGATATCTCTTGCGATTGGTATTTACCTCCCCATTCTTCAACGAGAATATTCATTTGTGCTAACTCTTGATAAATCTTTTGAGGATTAGCTGTAGGTTTGTCTATTTTATTGATAGCGAATACGATAGGTACGTTGGCGGCTTGAGCGTGGTTTATAGCTTCTATTGTCTGAGGCATGACGCTGTCGTCAGCTGCAATAACGATGATGGCGACATCAGTTAAACTTGCTCCACGAGCACGCATGGCGGTAAAAGCTTCGTGACCAGGTGTGTCAAGGAATGAGATTTTCTTTCCCGATGCTGTTGTGACCTCGTATGCACCAATATGTTGTGTAATACCTCCAGCTTCGCCAGCAGCTACGTTTGACTGACGGATGAAGTCGAGTAACTTGGTCTTACCATGGTCAACGTGACCCATGACGGTTACAATAGGAGCTCTAGGAACAAGATCTTCAGGTCTGTCTTCTTCTTCTTTATTTGCCAAAGCTTCCTGAACATCTATACTGATGAACTCAACCTTAAAACCGAATTCTTCTGCTACAACAGTAAGTATTTCAGCATCAAGACGTTGATTGATAGAAACAAACACACCAACGCTCATACATGTAGAAATGACTTTAGTGACAGGAATATTCATCATGGTCGCTAATTCGTTTGCTGTAACGAACTCGGTAACCTTGAGGATCCTCTTCTCTTCTTGTTCGTGTAGTCTTTCCTCCTCCAATTCATTAGCGATGAACTGACGTTTCTCACGACGATGCTTCGATGTCTTTGACTTCCCAAGAGGTGACAAACGAGCCAAAGTCTCTTTGATTTGCTTTTGTATTTCTTCTTCAGTGAGCTCTACCTTAGGCTCCGGAGCCTTTGACTTCTTGAACTTGTCATTCTTACGTTTTTCACGTTTTTCGTCATTTGCTTTAGCACCGGCTTGTTTATCTCTGTTGTCCTTACCCTTGTTATTGGCATTATTATTGGCATTATTGACCGAAGCATTGGCATTACCGTCATTGTTGATACGTTTACGCTTCTTCTTCTTGTCTTTATCTTTATTGCCATTAATATTGCTGCCAACTTTGTCATCACCTGATGATGCAACAGGTTGTTTTGACTTGTGTTTACGTTCTGTTGGAAGTTCAATTTTGTCAAGGATCTTAGGACCTTCCAATTTCTTTACTTGTGTAGGAATGAAATTGATAGGTTTTGCTTCCTTATTCTGTTGTTCTTTATCAGAATTTTGTGTTGTATTCTGACTTTGATCATTATTGGTGCTTACATTTTTATTTGCCTGCTGAATGTTCTTATTCTCAGGTTTATTGTTTTGTTGTTGAGGCTTAACATTATGTTTATCAGGTTGTTGCTTGTTGTTCTGAGGTTTTGCAACATTCTGATTTTGCTTGTTGTTTTTATTGTTTTTGTTATCTTTATTATCTTTTTTGTCCTTAGATTTTTTGTCTTCAAGCGGAATTTTACCGACAACAGTCAGTTGTATGCCACCTCCACTAATTTTTTTATCGTCTTTGTCCGAAATTATGTCCTTTTTCTCAACAATATTAGTTTCTGAAGGAATAATCTCAGCCTTTTCTTCAGACTTAATATCGTTTTTATTTTCTGTAATTTCTTGTTTTACAGGAGCTTCTTTCTCTTTAGTTGTCTCTTTTTCTGTTTCAACTATAGTATTAACGACAGTTTCCTCTTTAGCCTGTTTTTTTTCAATGGCTATATCATCATTTTTAATCTCTTGAGTTTTTTGTTCAGCCTTTTGTGTCGTTTCTTCCTGTTTATCAACAGTTTTAGCATCCTGAAGTTTAGGTTCATCTTTCTTTGCAATAACATCTTCAGGCATAGATGTTTTGATACGAATTGTAGAATCTTCTTCGATTTCAAAATCATCTTCCTCATCATTGTATTTCTTTATTGTCTCTTCTACGCTGATGGTTTTACCTTTATAGCTGAAGCCTCCGAATTGTTCGGCATTTTTCTTCACTTCTTTTTCGCTATGATATTCTTTAACGATGAGGGCATACATCTCACCGTTAAGTTTTGTGTTAGGAGAAGAGTCTATTTTAAAGCCTTTCTTAGCGAGAAATTCAATAATTGTGGACATTCCAACATTGAATTCTTTAGCTGCTTTCGATAATCTTACGCTGATATTTTTTTCTTCGGACATATAATACTTTTAATGTTAATAATTTATGCTTTATGTTTTATTATTGTTCGTCTTCGAATTCTGCTTGGAGAATTTCTAATACCTCATATACTGTCTCTATTTCGAGGTCTGCGCGAGAAGCAATTTCGTCAGGTGTATAGGCGAGAACAGCTTTTGCGGTGTCGCAGCCCATATTTCTCAGACTGTCGATGACCCATTCATCGATTTCATCAACGAATTCCTTGAGATCGACGTCGTCTTCCATTTCAGCTTCTTCTGTGTTACGATATACGTCAATTTCGTAGCCGGTGAGTTTACCTGCTAGTTTGATATTGTAACCGCCTTTGCCGATAGCTAGACTTACCTGATCATTTTCCATATAAACTTCAGCGACTTTCTTGTTCTCATCGATGATGATAGAAGATATCTTGGCAGGGCTTAACGCTCTGGTAATGAATAAGTCGGCTTTAGTAGTATAATTGATAACATCTATATTCTCGTTACGTAATTCTCTGACAATACCGTGGATACGAGAACCTTTCATACCAACGCATGCGCCTACAGGATCGATGCGGTCGTCGTATGATTCAACAGCAATTTTAGCTCTTTGTCCAGGTTCCCTGACAATCTTACGAATAGTAATTAAACCATCATAAACCTCCGGTACCTCCATCTCAAACAAACGTTGTAAGAAAATTTCAGAAGTTCTGGATAAGATGATAACAGGTGAGCCATTCTTGTTTTCTACACTTTTAACGATAGCTCTGATATTATCACCTTTTTTATAATTGTCTGTAGGAATCTGTTCTGCCTTTGGAAGAACAAGCTCGATACCGTCTTCATCAGTGATTAAAATTTCTTTACGCCATACCTGATGAACCTCAGCTGTGATGATGTCGCCAACCTTATCCTTATATTTTAAGAAAATATTTTCCTTTTCGTATTCCATAACTTTGGTCTGGAGATTTTGGCGTATGGCAAGAATTTCTCTTCTTCCGAAGTCGTGAATATTAACTATTTCTGCTACTTCGTCTCCGACTTCAAAATCAGGTTCGATCTTTATTGCATCGGAATAAGCTATTTCGCTGAGAGGATCTTCAACCTCGCCATCTTCAACAACAATACGGTTATGATATACTTCCAAGTCACCTTTGTCAATATTAACGATGATGTCGAAATACTCGTCGCTACCGTATTTCTTAGTGAGCATGGCATTAAAAACATCCTTGAGGATGTGCATCATAGCTTCACGGTCAATATTTTTGAATTCTTTAAATTCAGAAAAGGTGTCGATTAAGTTTAGTGTTTCCATTTTATAATACTTGAACTTAAAAGTTAATGTATGGTTTAATTTCTTTAATATCTTTACAATACAGTTCGAGAGTCTCAGAATATGTGATTTTCTTAAGTTTGCCTAATTTCTTAATCACGGCTTCTTGAACTGTTAGTTGTTCATCGTTGAATGATAATAGTTTAAAAACTTTTTTGATGCCTTCCTTATCGCTTATCTCAAGTTCTTTTCCTATATATTTGTTCAGTTGACGTTGCTTTAACAAGGGATAATCTATACCTGCCGATGAAACGCTAAGTTCATAATCCTCTATTTCTCTGTCAAGTCGTCCCTCAATAAAACGGCTGAGTTCTACACAATGATCTATCGTTACCGAACTGTCGGCATCGATATATATTGAAATGACATTGCTTTTTGATACAGTAAGATCGACAACAAAACGATCGCTGTTTTCCAAAGCCTCTGACGCTAAAGCTGTTATGTGTTCTTTTGTAATCATAATTTTACAATAAAAAAACCTGTTACATTCGTAGCAGGTCTTCATTTTATTTGTTGTCGAACAAGGATTCGAACCTTGACAGGCAGAACCAAAATCTGCAGTGCTACCATTACACCATTCGACACCATTTTTCCGTCTTGAATTCGGGTGCAAAGATACATCTTTTTTTAATATGCACAACAAAAAAAATATTTTTTTTAATTTTTTTTAGAAAAATCCATAAAGAGAAAACATCAGTTATCGTAAATCAAAAAAAATATAAATTATACAATAATCATAATGAATTTAATGTTTATCTTTGCAAATTATTAATTTACCTTGTTAGAAATATAATTAAACATAAACACTAATGAGTTTCAAAAAGTTAAATAACATTGTAGGATGGTTTGTATTTCTTATTGCGACCATCGTTTATTTCTTGACACTGGAGCCTACCGTTAGTTGGTGGGATTGTGGTGAGTACATTTCTACAGCTTATAAATTACAGGTAGGACATCCGCCAGGAGCACCTTTATTCCAAATGATAGGCAGATTTTTCTCACTTTTTGCCTTTGGCGATGTCACTAAAGTAGCTCTTATGATCAATGCTATGTCGGCATTATGCAGTAGCTTCACCATATTATTCCTTTTCTGGACCATCTCGCTTCTCGCCAAAAAAATCTGGTTGAAGGATGGTGAAGACTCTCCTATGTCAAATAAAATCGCTGTACTTGCCGCTTCGGCTATTGGTGCTTTAGCTTATACATTCTCAGATTCATTCTGGTTCTCCGCTGTCGAAGGTGAGGTATATGCCATGTCATCATTATTTACAGCTATTACATTCTGGGCTATCCTTAAATGGGAAGAAGTCGCTGATCAACCTTATAACTATCGTTGGATCATATTAATAGCATATCTCATTGGTCTTTCTATTGGCGTTCACCTGCTGAACCTCCTATGTATTCCTGCTGTTGTCTATGTTGTTTACTTCAAGAAATATAAGAAGGTGACATTCAAAGGTTTTGTCATTGCAGGTATAATATCAGTGGCTCTCGTGGGATTCATTCAGGTTATACTCGTACCTGCAGTGGTGTCCCTTTGTGGTAAATTTGAGCTTTTCTTCGTTAATACTCTTGGAGCTCCTTTCAATTTGGGAACATTAATCTATTTCATTATCCTTATCTCTTTGATAGTATTAGGTATTTATTTCACTACTAAATATAAGAAAGTGATGTTAAATACCGTGGTATTATCCTTCATGTTTATTCTGATAGGTTATTCGTCATTTTTCATGCTCGTCATTCGTGCCAATGCCAATACACCTATCAACGAAAATGAACCTAGTGAAGCTGTTTCAATGCTATCTTACCTAAAACGTGAACAATACGGTAGTTGGCCTCTTGTTTATGGTCCGTATTATATGGCTAAGCCATACGATGCTAACGATGGTAGCCCTGTTTATGTGAGAGATGAGGAAAAAGGTAAATATGTCATTACAGATTATAGAAGAGGCACCGATCCTATCTATGACGACAATGTCATGACGATATTTCCACGTATGTGGAATGGTACAAAACGTTCATATACAAGTACTTACGAGCAATATATCGATAAATCGAAGATGATTCCAGTGAGTGTGAAAAAGTCTGATGGTTCTGTTGAGACTATATTGAAACCTACATTTATGCAGAATTTGAAGTTTTTCATTGGTTATCAATGTAATCACATGTATTGGCGTTATTTTATGTGGAATTTTGTGGGACGTCAGAATGATATTCAAGGACATGGCGAGATAGAAAACGGAAACTGGATAAGTGGTATTAAATTTATTGATAATGCTCGTCTTGGCGATCAGTCTGATCTTCCTAAGTCGATGACTACAACAGGGCGTACAGCGTTTTATTTCTTGCCTTTGATATTAGGTCTGATAGGTATCTTCTATCAGGTGAAGAATGATATTAATAACTCCTGGGTGGTGTTTCTGTTATTCTTCATGACAGGTCTTGCTATTGTCATTTATTTGAATCAGACTCCGTATCAACCACGTGAGCGTGATTATGCGTACGCAGGTTCGTTCTATGCTTTCTGTATTTGGATCGGATTAGGTCTGCTGTATGTTGTAGAGCTTATGCAAAAGCTGATGAAAAATAAGATGGCTGCAGCTGTTGTCGCATTCATCTTGTGTCTTTCTGTGCCTACCGTAATGGCCGCTTCAGGATGGGAATCACATAGCCGTTCTGACAAGACTTCAGCTCTCGACTGGGGTAAGAACTATCTGAGCAATCTGCCGCCTAATGCTGTAATATTCACTCGTGGCGATAATGATACATTCCCATTGTGGTATGTCCAGGAGGTAGAAGGCTTCCGTACAGATGTAAGAGTATGTAATTATATGCTTTCTTCAGGCTATTGGTATGTGCACCAGATGGGACGTAAACAATATGAGTCGGAACGTCTTCCTCTTTCTTTGACACCGGAACAATATGATAATGGTGTTAATGAGCCTGTCTTTATTCAGGAAGTCTTTGAAGGTCCTATAGAACTTAAAGATGCTATAGAATTTCTCAAGAGCGACAATGCTAGGACAAAAGTTACATTGGTATCCGGTGATAAAGCCAATTTCCTACCTGCACGTAATCTTAAAATCACTGTTGATAAGGATGCTGTTATTCGCAATGGTATCGTTCCGGAAAGCATGAAAGATAAGATTGTTGATGAAATCGTGTGGCGTATTCCTGAAAGTGTAGGCTATCTATATAAAAACGACCTTATGCTTCTTGACTTTATGGCTACTAACGATTGGTCTCGTGCTGTTTATTTCACTAGTTTGAGTGATATAAGAAATGTCTTGGGCATAGATCAGTATTTGCATCAGGAAGGCTTGTCACATCGTTTTATGCCTGTCTTGGCTGAAGATTATCATAAAGATGCCGGCGGTGTGTATGCTGATGGCTCCTATAAAATCCTTATGGATGAAAATACACGTTGGGGTAATCTTAATAAAGAAGGTGTAGCTGTTGACCCTGAAAGTCGTCGTAATATCCTTTTTGTTAAACAGGCTTATATGCGTCTTGCCCAATATCTCGCAAATCGTAATCAGGGCGACTCCGCAGTGGCCGTATTAGACAGATGTCTGGAATTTTTCCCTGACGAGAAGATTCCTTTTGACCTGTATATGATGGCTTATCCTGAGATTTATTATAAATCAGGCGCAATGGAAAAAGGTGATGAGTTGATTAGAAAACTCGTGGATAATAGCCTTGAAAGTCTTCGTTACTATGAACGCTTAGATCCGGTTTTCGCTGACTATTATATAGAAAATATTCGTGAAAATCTGGCTCTTATAAATGAAATGAGTAATGTGGCTGCAAAATTCAAACGTAACGAGTTGTCTTTATCGTTAGATGATACTTTAGAACAGGAATTTAATAAATTCATGCAATATTTTTAATTGATTTTCACAGATTTTGTGATGAAAACTAAAAAGGCGTTCCAAAAAATCTGGAACGCCTTTCTTTTTTATCATCTATTCTTTGCTGACTTTAAAACTTCTTATTAAGAAATAAACTCCTGCTATTACGAATGGGATACTGAGTAATTGTCCCATATCCAGAAACATGCCCTCTTCGAAATCAACCTGTCTTTCTTTCAGGAATTCAATTATTATTCTTGAGCCGAATACTACCAACAAGAATATGCTGAATAAGAATCCGGGATGTTTATCCGCCATATTTTGTTTATAGTAAGCATATAAAAGATAAATGAAAACGGCAACGCAGAATAAAGCTTCGTAAATCTGAGTTGGGTGACAAGCAGGAATCAGGTTGATGTCAGTTCCGGGAGGATAATTATACACGAATTTAAAACCCCAAGGGAGATCTGTAGGGTAACCGTAAATCTCTGAGTTCATAAGATTTCCCATACGTATAAAAGCTCCTCCTATCGCAACAGGAATTACGATTCTATCTAAAATCCATAAATAAGGTTTGTTGATCTTCTTTGAATATATGTATAAACCGATTAAAATTCCGATGGCACCGCCATGGCTTGCGAGACCTCCTTCCCAAACGTATAAGAATTTAATCGGATTAGAGAAATAATAAGCGGGCTCATAAAACAGACAATGTCCCAAACGTGCACCTACAATGGTGAATATCAGCATGTACATAAGTAATTTGTCGAGAAGCTCATCGCTGAGATTTTCTTTTTTGTAGATTTTTTGCATGATATAATATCCTACAATGAATACCATCGCCCATAAAAGACCGTACCATGCTATAGGGCGTCCACCTAAAAATTCAGGAAGGTGAAAGATGTAAGGATTAACATCCCAAACTATGTAATTTAAGATCATTTTATTTAATATTTTTTAGTTATTACTAAGCCATTTTTCTAAAAAATCTTTGACAAAGAAGTTCTTGTTATTAAAATAATTATTTATATCCGCATTAGGAATATTCACGTTCTTTAAACTGAATTGTTTTTGCTTGCAGCTGTTGAATAGACCTTTTTCGGTAAGATATTTGGCTAAATACTCTTGTTCTGTTTGACCTGGTGTTGGAACGAGGAAAGCATTTCTGTTGAGACTTATTAAATCCATCAATGAAGAGTACCCGCCTCTGCAGATGATTTTTTTTGATTTTCTTACCAATTCTACGAAGAAATCGTCATCGGCATGATTAAAGAATGTCACATTTTCAGGAATATTGTATGGATGATCGTTCTGATTGGGTTTTGCCCTAAGAATTACAATTCTTCCTTCAACATCAGGGGCTTGCTTGATTATTATATTTTCTAAGATTGTACGTTGAGGCTCAGGTCCTGATAATATTACAAGATAATCGATGTCTTTCTCATCTTCCTGAGTATCAATGGAGAAACGACTGAGCATCCCGATATAACTAGCTTTGACTTTTGTGTCTGCCGGGTGAGATAGGATGCCTGATAATGAAGGTTCTTGTTCTATGTCTGGTATCCATAATTCGTCATATTGATTTATGTAACTTCTGCTCATTTGGTTTATTATAGGATAAGTCCATTTGAAGAAGCTAGGAGTTTGAATATGAAGTTGATGAGTTATAAAGACAGAGTGTGCGTTTTTGCTCCAGCAGCCGAATCTGTTGTCGGAAATGACAACGTCAATATTGTGATCTTTTACGATGGCTTCAACATCATGATGTTCTCTTTTAAAATCTTTTAAAGCTGTTGGTATGGATGTCAGAAGTTTGAATACCTGAGTGTCTCTTTTGCTATAAATTGGGTCGAAGCCCGGAAGTTTTATTATTTCTAAATCAGGGAATTCTTTTTGAAGGAAAGAAAGAGGAGCCTTGTCGGCGGCGATGATGGGATTTTGCCCTAACTCAAGCAATCCTTTTATTATAGGGACGCAACGAGTGGCGTGACCTAATCCCCAGTTTAATGGACATATTAATATATTTTTTCCCAAAATACTATTTTTTTGCAAAGGTAAAAAAAAGACAGCAGATAGCAAAATATAGCTGAGATAATTTTTTATTCTATTTTTGCTCAAATCTTAATAAAAATTAACATAAAATATTGGTTAACAATGAGATATATTTTGTATCTTTGCGGAATGAATGAAAAGATTTTATATGAGATCGCTCTTATTTTGGTGCCAGGGATTGGTGATGTGAATGCGAAGAAGTTGATAGCGTATTGTGGAGGTGCAGAGGCTGTTTTTCTTGAAAATAAAAATAGTCTGATACGTATACCGGGTATAGGGGAACGAACTGTTGATAATATTGTTTCGCAATCATCCTTGCTGCGTGCTGAGAAAGAGATCGCTTTTATGGAGAAGAATAATATAAGAGCATTATCGTATTTGGATAAGGATTATCCTCGCAGACTTCAGCATTGTCCTGATAGTCCGCTTGTTATATATTGCAAAGGAGACACTGACTATAATGTGGATAAGGTTGTTGGTGTTGTAGGAACGCGTAATGCCACTGAATATGGAAAATATTTTACAGAAAAGATCATAGAAGATTTAACAAGTGATAATGTTATGGTTGTTAGTGGTTTGGCGTATGGGATTGATACTTGTGCGCATCAAGCCGCCGTAAAGAACAAGCTTCTTACTGTTGGTGTTCTGGCGCATGGGCTTCATACTCTTTATCCTCCGATGAACAACAAACTCGCCCAAAAGATTATCGATAGTGGAGGTTCATTGATAACGGAGAATATCAGTGGGGTAGATCCTGATAGGGAGAATTTTCCAAGACGAAATAGGATTGTAGCTGGTATGATCGATTGTTTGATAGTTGTAGAGAGTGCTTTTAAGGGCGGGGCTTTGATAACGGCGGAGATAGCTAATACCTACGATAGAGAGGTTTTTGCTGTCCCGGGAAGAGTCGGTGATGTCTATAGCGAAGGTTGTAATAATATCATTAAGAAAAATAAGGCAAATATCATAACTAAAAGTGATGATATTAGATATATAATGCGTTGGGATGTTGATACAAAGGTCGTAGCAAAGCAGATGCGATTATTTAGAGATTTCAGCGATGAGGAAAAATTAGTTATGAATATCTTCGAACATAAAGACATGGTGCATCTGGATTCTATTATCACAGAGACAAGATTGTCGCCAACAAAATTGGCTTCTATACTATTATCTTTAGAATTTGATGGAGTTTTAGTGGCATTGCCTGGAAAACGTTATCAAAAATTATAAAATATTAAAAAAAGATGTAATTTTGCAACAAAATAGCATTGATGCAAGAAGGAATTGTTATTAAATCAACGGGTAGTTGGTACGAGGTTCGTATATCCTCAGGGGAGATATTTATGTGTCGTCTCAGAGGTAAGATACGTCTTGATGGATTAAGGACGACAAACCCTATCGCAGTGGGCGATAAAGTTATGTTTGAAAAAGAATATAATAAGGATACTTGCGTGATCAACAAGATATTGCCTCGTTTTAATCTTATTGTTAGAAAGTCGGTAAACCTTTCAAAAGAGTCTCATATAATAGCTGCAAATATTGATCAAGCTATATTGGTGGCAACCATAGCGCAGCCAAGAACATCTACAGGTTTTATGGATAGATTTTTGGTTACAGCAGAAGCTTATCATATTCCAGTTACCATAGTCTTTAACAAATATGATATTTATGATGATGAGCAGAAGATCATAGCAAATGATCTTATTTCTACATTTGAAGATATTGGCTATCAATCTTTTGTGATTTCTGCTAAGAGCGGCTTGAATTGTGATAGGCTCGCAGATATTATGAAAGATAAGCTTAATCTTTTCTCTGGACATTCTGGAGTGGGAAAATCAGCCTTGGTCAACAGGCTGGACCCTAATTTGAATGTCAGAGTCGGGGAAATATCGGAAGTGCACGAAAAAGGTAAACACACGACAACCTTCTCGCAGATGTTTCCTTTGTCGTTTGGTGGTTATATTATCGATACTCCAGGAATTAAGGAATTTGGGCTTTATGATATGGAAAAAGAAACTTTGGCACATCGTTTCCCGGAAATGCGTCGTCTTATGGACGAATGTAAATTTTCAAATTGCACACATCTTCATGAGCCTCATTGTGCTATAAAAAAAGCTGTTGAAGAGAATGTTATCGCCGACTGGCGTTATTCCGACTATTGTAATATGATGGAAGATTGATTATGATGAGAGAAATGAGATATGTTTTGTCATTTTTACTTGTTGTTTTGTGCTTGGTGATTGAAGCTCAGAATGATACGACATCTTATTTCGTAATCTCGGATATAAGAATAGAAGGTAATAAAACTACTAAATCGTCAATTATCACCAGAGAATTAACCTTTGAGATAGGTGATACAATTTCTGTGTCTGATATCGAACAGGAGTTGAAGTCTAGCCAGGAAAATATTCGAAATTCTAATCTTTTTAATTTTGTGACTCTTAGTTGTGATATTGATAATCTGACCGATAATCATGTTATTATAAATATTGAAGTTACGGAAAGATGGTATTTTTGGTTGTATCCGTATCTGGCATACGCTGATAGGAATATTAATTCGTGGTATGAAGCAGGAAATATAAATCGTTTTACATACGGTCTTGAGATGGAATATAAAAACTTTCTAGGACTAAAACATAGTGTTATGTTGACGCTTATCTCAGGTTACAATCAAAATTATGGAATTTCGTATGATGTCCCTTACATAAATAACAAACAACATTTTGGATTGAAATTCGGACTCGCATATAAAAGAGACAAGGAGCTCGCTTATATGACGGAGAACAACAAGGTGAGTTATTTTAATCTGGATGATGAATTTGCGGATCAGTCGGTATGTGCATACATAACACCATATTACAGATTTGCACACAGAAATAAGTTGTTTTTGGAGTTTGAATACAACGACAAGATTTTTCATGACAGTCTCGCTGTTTTAAATCCAGATTTTGTTAATGCGCAGGGAAGCCGTTTCCAATATTTTTCCTTGTCGGCTGTTTTTAAGAACGATTATCGTGATGATAATAACTATCCATTAAATGGTCATTATCTGGAACTGATGATGAAGAAAGTTGGTTTGGGAGTTTTTAAAACAAGTCCAAACTTTTTTTATGCCAAAGTAACTATGGATTGGTATAAGCATATCAAAGGACGTTGGTATTGGGCTTCTAATATAACTACAAGATTATCAGATGATAATGATCCATTATATTTCTTAAATCAGGGATTGGGATATAAGAACGATTTCGTCAGAACGTATGAACTATATGTTATTGATGCCGTCAATTATGCTTTGATGAAAAATAATCTGAAATTTACGATATTGAATCCTGTTACGAAATATATATCATTTTTGTCGAATGAGCGTTTCGGCAAGATACATTTCGCATTGTATGCAAATGTTTTCTTTGATTGTGCATATACATGGAATATGCCTGACGATCCAAGTTCTGCCTTAAACAATAAATTTATTTTCGGAACGGGTATAGGAATAGACTTTGTGACATATTACGACAAGGTATTTCGTTTTGAATATGGTATAAATGATATGGGTGATACTGGATTGTTTATACATTTTGTTGCACCAATATAAAAAATAATGTATAATGAAGATAGCTTTATATGGAAAGGCTTTTGGCTGTGATTATGATGGGCTTATGCGTGATGTCTTACGAATTTTACATGAGGCTGAAGTCGAGATTTTAGTATATAAACCTTTTGGTGAAGACATAAAACATTGTTTGGAAGGAATCATAGATTATCAATATTTTGAGACTTCGGAAGAATTGAGAGCGAATGTAGATATGTTGTTTTCTTTTGGAGGTGATGGCACTATCTTAGATACGGTACCATTGATTCGCGACAGTGGAATACCCGTACTAGGTATTAATACTGGGAATCTTGGTTTCCTTTCTAGTGTTTCTACAACAGAGACTTGTGAAGCCGTAAGAAGGATTATATCAGGCGATTATGAGATTGAGTCGAGAACGATGCTGCAGATTGATGATGTTGATAATATCTTCAATGGAATCAATTTTTCATTAAACGAAATCTGTGTATCGCGCAAGGATAATGGTACACTGATAGTCATAGATGTATATATAGACGATGTGTTTCTCAGTACCTATTGGGCAGATGGCTTATTGATAGCTACACCTACGGGTTCGACGGCATATTCTATGAGTTTGGGCGGACCTATTATGACACCGAATACAAATAGTTTTTTAATTACACCTATCGCGGCACACAATTTAAGTGTACGTCCTATCGTTATTCCCGATAGAAGTGAAGTCAGAATTAAGGTGGATGGAAGATGCGATGCCTTTGCCCTTGGTCTTGACGCTAGAATTTTTTTAGTTAATAAATCGATGCAAATTGTAATAAAAAAGACAGATTTTAGTTTTAATATGGTGAAATTACCAGGAAAAGAATTTTTTGGTACTATAAGAAATAAACTTTTGTGGGGTAAAGATGTTAGAAACTAACTTTTTTGTGAAAAAAAGTAAAAAATAAACAAAAATAATCTTATTTTTGTAGTTTATTTATAAAAAAGGATATGTACGATATTAAAGATAGAATGTAGGTGTGTAAATTAATGAAAATCAATAGATTATCAATATTGTTTATTTTTTTGGTCGCCATGATCAGTCCTAATGATGTTGAAGCGCAGGTGATGGAACTTGGTGTTACAGGTGGGATAACCTATTATGTTGGAGATATAAACCCCTCTATTCCATTTGCGCAAAGTGATTACGGTTATGGAGCGTCATTGAGATACTATAAAGGTTCCAGATGGGCATTCAGATTTCAATATTCTAACATAAATTTAGCCGCTTCTGATGCTAAATCATCGTTCCGACCAGAAAGAGGTCTGGCTTTTAATACAAAAGTCAATGATTTCGCATTGATGGCAGAATTCAATTTTTTCGACTATTGGACTGGAAGTCGCCGTAGTTATGTGAGTCCATATATTTTTGGTGGTATCTCGTATTTTACTTTTGATCCGCATCATCCTGATGGAACATCATTACAAGGCATTCGTACAGAAGGTGTCGTATATGATTTGAATAGTTTTTCCATTCCTTTTGGTGTTGGCGTTAAATATAGTATTGGTACGAGAATTGGTGTGACATTAGAATGGCGATTGCACAAGACATTTACTGATTATATAGATGATATTCATGGCGTTTATCCTGATCAGGAGATGGTATTAGGTGATTATTCATATTCAGATCCGACGGCAAACTATAAGCCTGGTATGCAAAGAGGTAATGGTACTGCAACTGCTGCTTTTGGATTTAACTGTGATTGGTTCAATATGTTGGGCTTATCGATTTCATACAAATTTAACCTTCCTCAAAAAGATAATTGTCACGGCGGTAATTATGAGAGATATTATAAATATTATTGATAAACAATGATATGAGTATAACGAAAGATAAAATAGATTTAACACGTTTGCCACAGCATATAGCAGTTATCATGGATGGTAACGGACGTTGGGCGAAACAACAAGGTAAGATGCGTATTTTCGGACACCAGAATGGTGTTGGGGCAGTGCGTGCTATATCAGAAGCTGCAGCAGAATTAGGTGTTAAATATCTTACATTATATGCTTTCTCAACAGAAAACTGGAACCGTTCATCCATCGAAGTCGATGCCTTGATGAAACTGCTCTCCAAAACTATCTCAGAAGAACTTGATACTCTGAATAACAATAATATACGTCTTAATGCGATAGGAGACCTCGAAAGATTGCCAAAATATAATTACGATGCTCTCATCGATACTATTGAAAAGACAAAAAACAATTCAAGGATGACTCTCACATTATGTCTGAGCTATTCAGGAAGATGGGAAATAACACAAGCCGCGAAAATGATTGCAGAAAAAGTAAAATCAGGAGAGTTGCAAACTGAACAAATTGATGAAAAATGTTTTTCTACTTTCCTGAATACAAAAGATATGCCTGATCCGGAATTGTTGATAAGAACAAGTGGCGAAGAAAGATTGAGTAATTTTCTTTTATGGCAGTTGGCTTATTCTGAATTTTATTTTACGGATAAATTTTGGCCCGATTTTGGCAAGGAAGATCTATATGAAGCAATAGTGGATTATCAGTCTAGAGAACGTCGTTTTGGAAAAACATCAGAACAATTAATAGATAAAAAATAATTATGCTCAAAAATATAACTAAGATATTATTCCTTTATTCATTAGTACTGCTCTTCAATAACGATTTGTCAGCACAGATACAAATTGGAAATGATATGTCGGAGTTCGACTATTCTCTTCCGCGCGAATATGAGATAGGTGGTATAACGGTTACAGGTGTTAAATATCTTGACCCTCAGGTTCTTGTAATGATTTCTGGCTTGCAGGTGGGTGAAACGATCGAAATCCCAGGTGATAAGATTACGTCAGCAATCCGTAAACTTTGGGATCAGGGTCTTTTTGAAGATGTGAGCATTAGCAGTGTTAACAAAATAGGTAGAAAGGTATTCCTTAACATTGATCTGAGAGAACGTCCTCGTATTTCCAAATTTTCTTTCCAAGGTATAAAAAGATCTGAAGTCGAGGAACTTAGAAAGAAAATTAATCTCAGTCGCGGTGATGTGGCGACAGAACATACTTATACCAAGACAAAGAGAATCATAGAGGATTATTATTTCGAAAAAGGATTTCAGAATGTCAATATAGATGTTAAAGCTGAAGCCGATACTACACGTGATAATTATGTTAACCTTATTTTGGAAATAGATAAAGGTCCTAAAGTCAGAATCTCTGAGATTATTATTGATGGTAATGAAGAATTGACAGATAATCAGGTTCGTTCTGCAATGAAAGATACTAAGATCAAAGGAAATTTCGATCCTCTTGATCCTCTTGCTCCTGCAGTATATAATGCAGCCTGGGATTTTATCAGATTGAAACCCAAAGAAGCAGTGTCAGGTATAACAGATTATTTCTGTGAGAACTACAGACCTCGTATCTTCAAGGCTTCCAAATATTTAGAGTCTAATTATGAAAAAGATAAACAGGCAATCATCGATAGATATAACAAAGACGGTTATAGGGATGCTCATATTGTAAGTGATTCCGTTTATAAGATAGATGAGAAAAATATTGGTATCGCCATCAATTTGGAAGAAGGCGATAAATATTATTTTCGTGACATCACATGGGTGGGTAATACCAAATATGATACAACAGTATTGAATAGAGTGCTGGGTATCAATAAAGGTGATGTATATAACAAGGAATTATTACAAAATAACCTTCAATATCAGGAGGGCGGCTATGATGTCAGCTCTCTTTATATGGATGATGGTTATTTGTTCTTCCAGGTAGATCCCGTTGAGTTAAGAGTTGAAAACGACTCTATTGACTTGGAGATCAGACTTTATGAAGGAGATCAGGCAACTATAGGGCAGGTCACTGTTACAGGTAATACAAAAACAAACGATTATGTGGCAGTTCGTGAGTTATATACAAAACCGGGACAGTTGTTCAGTAGAAGCGACATTATAAGAACGACAAGAGAACTAGCTGCTTTAGAATATTTTAATGCGGAGACACTTAACCCTGATATTCAACCAGATCCTACAGATGGAACTGTGGATATAGAGTATGTGGTGGAAGAGACATCTTCAGACCAAATAGAATTGTCTGCCGGTTGGGGATATAATAAGTTGATCCTTACTTTAGGTTTAACGCTTAATAACTTCTCATTGAAGAATATGTTTAAGAAATCGTATTGGACTCCTATACCTGGAGGCGATGGACAGAAGTTATCGTTCAGAGTTCAGACATACGGAACACAATACCTCTATTACGGAGTCTCATTTACAGAGCCATGGCTTGGTGGTAAGAAACCTAATGCATTCACGACATCATTATATCATTCTACATTCACTACAGGATATCCTAAAGATAATCCTAACTATGGCTCCTTCAAAACAACAGCTCTTTCATTCGGACTTGGTAAACGAGTCAGCTGGCCTGATGACTATTTTACCGTATTCCATGGAATTAACTTGATGAGATATCAACTTCATAACTATGCTTCTATTTTTAACTTTGGTACAGGTAATGGTTATTTTAATGTTATAAGTTACAATATAAGTATTGGACGTAATTCAATAAGCCAGCCAATATATCCTCGATATGGTTCGGAATTGATATTGTCGCTTGAGCTTACTCCACCTTATTCAGCATTTACTGATGTAGATTATGAAGAGAAATATCCAGGTGAAGCTAATAGAGCTGAACGCGAAGATCACATGTATCGTTGGGTCGAATTTCATAAGTGGAAATTTAAGTTCGCTTGGTACACAGAACTTTATGATAAGTTGGTGCTTATGACAAGAGTTCGTTTTGGATTTTTGGGCTGTTATAATCAAGATATTGGTATCACTCCTTTCCACAGATTCTATCTTGGTGGTGACGGATTGTCGAACTATAACTTCGATGGTAGAGAGATTATAGGTATGCGCGGTTATGGTAACGAAGTACTAACACCTTATTATTCGATAGATCCTAACCTCGGTGGTAACATATTTACTAAATACACCATGGAAATTCGTTATCCACTGTCACTTAATCCTACAGCAACAATATACGCATTGGGATTTGTGGAAGCAGGTAATGATTGGCTAGGAGTACAAAACTTTAACCCATTTGATTTGTATCGTTCCGCAGGTATAGGTCTTCGTATTTATCTGCCGATGTTTGGTATGTTAGGTATCGACTGGGGATATGGTTTCGATGATGTTCCTGGCGTGAATGGTGCTAATAAGAGCCAGTTCCACTTCTCCATAGGAGGATCTATTGACTAATAAATTTATAATATTGATATTAATTTAAAATTTAAGTATATGAAAACAAAAAAATCAATCTTATTTGCAGTTGTAATGTTTTTATTAGGTTTTACAACACTTAATGCTCAACAAGCTCAAAGAATAGCTTACGTAGATTCCAATTATATTTTGGAAAATATCCCTGAATATGGCGATGCTCAAGAAGAGATTAATAGCATGTCAGAGAAATGGGAAAAAGAGATAATTGCTATAAGACAACAAGTTGAAGAAATGTATCGTGAATATCAAGCTGAATCAGTGCTTCTCTCGGAAGACCAAAAAAGAAAGAAAGAAGAGGCTATCATAGCTAAAGAACAAGAGGCAAAGACTTTACAAATGCAGTATTTTGGTCCTGATGGAGAATTATTTACTAAGAGAAATGAATTAGTTCAACCAATACAAGAGAAAGTATATAATGCTATTAATCAAATAGCTCTGACAAAAAATTATGCTTTTGTCTTCGATAAAGCTAGTGGTGCTACAATACTCTATTGCAATGATAAAAATGATATCAGCGATGATGTCCTCGATGAAATCGGTAATGTGATGCAGACAGTACGCCGTGAAGACAGAAAGAAATCGGGTAGATAATATTTCTAGTATAAGAAAAATATGTATTTTTGCAAATAATAATTAAATTATAGAAAAATGAAAAAATTGGTTAAATTTTTACTTACATTGGTATTAGCCGTTGGAATCGGTTATGGTGTTGATGCTCAGAATTTAAAAATTGGTTATGTTGATTCAGCTTCCATTATGGAAATTATGCCAGAGAGAACTAAAGTTGAACAAGATCTTCAAACATATTATGGAGAACTTCAAGCTGAGTTACAAGCAATGGCTGTTGAATATCAAAATAAAGTTCAGGATTATCAGGCTAATGAAGCAACAATGTCAAACTTAATCCGTCAATCAAAAGAAAAGGAAATCATGGATCTTCAAACAAGAATTCAAGAATTTGAAGGTAATGCTTCAGTCGCTTTTGAAGAAAAGAGATTAGAATTATTAACTCCTTTGATTGAGAAAGTCCAAAACGCTGTAAATACAGTCGGTAAAGAAAAAGGATTTACATACATTCTTGATAAAGCAGTTGGCGCTGTAGTTTATATCGGCGATGACGCTATTGATATTACCTCAGATGTTAAAGCGAAATTAGGTCTTTAATATGACTAAAGACGAAAGTCTAAAGACAAAAGATAGAGAGCTGCTGTTATATGACGGCGGCTTTTTTTTTAATTAACAATGAACAATGAATAATTAACAATGAATAATTAACAATGAATAATGAATAATGAATAATGAATAATGAATAATGAATAATCCTCGCGATACCGCGATACGTGGAGATAAAACAAAATTAAGTGGAGCCGACTCAAAGTTCTGGGTCATAACCATATTTCTTGCGATTCCTTTCCAGTTTCCTCTTAAATCTAGCCTTCTTGTTGAAACGATTATATAAAGACTGGATCGGACTGAGAATTCCTTTGTCATCAGGTATTTTCTTCGGCTTCTTGTATAAGACGCTGTTGATGTTTTCATTCGCACCTTTTATTATAAATGCTTCTTCTATAGGAATCTGTCTAATAATCCTTTCAACAGTATGATTGTCCAAATAAGGAAAGACATCGATTTCCTGTAACATGATGGTGTCTCTTTGCATTATAATGAGATAATTGTCGGCATTTATACTGTCGTGATTTATTGGAAGGTGCTGGGTGATGAAACCGACACTGCTGATTCTTAAAGTGTCGTTGTTTCGTATAAGCATCGAAAATCTTCCGTCAAAGTCGGATGTGGTTCCGTAATAAGAAACCTCGCTCAAGATATGAACGTTAGGAATAGGAGAGAGGCTGTCGGATGAAAGCACTTTTCCTTTTAATGGGAAATATCTGTTTTGGGCATGTAATGTCGCGCAACATAAAAATATAACAGCAGATATCAAAAGAAAGTGTTTCATAATAAAGTGACGAATCTTCATAATGAACGACCTCTATGCTTTTTTATTATCTCCTAACTTAGAACTTTTTTCTTATTTTTGTGAACAAATTTAACCTATGAGAAAATCATTCTTAATAATATCACTCATTACTGTTATCTCAAGTTTCATGATGCTGTCGCATTCTTGTGTGAGGAAACCGCAACATGAAACGTCGGCAATATTTGGTGAAGCACTGAAATGTTACGACAAGGCTCTTGATATGTTCAGCAACGACAGTCTGAATCAGGCGTTCCCTAAATTTATCGAGACACTCGAGATGATAGAGGCCTTGCCGGAAGACATGAACGAAGATGAGAAACATTTAGCCTCAAGAACTTATTGCAACATAACACGTATCCTCGCTTCAAGATTGGAGATTAATGTTAAAGCCGATGCCGCGAGAAAGGCGTTTTATTATCAGAAGATCTCCAATGAGATAGACTCCCTTACCTTTCCTATGGCATGCCTTCTATATGCCGACACG
>SUWT01000125.1 GCA_015061335.1 Lentimicrobiaceae bacterium
ATCTCATTCGATTTGCCTCATCTGCTTGAACATAAGATCGAATTGAAAGAGTTGGAGCATCCGTTGCCTCTTTTCCAGGAATATCTGAAGACGGGATATTACCCTTTTTCTAAGGAAGATGGTTTTCAAATCCGAATGGAGAATATCATAGATCAGACGGTTGGAATGGATATTCCTCAGTATGCTGATATGAAGGCTTCTACAGCGAGAAAGTTGAAACGTATGCTTGTCGTGATTTCACAATTGGCTCCGTATAAACCTAATGCCGAGAGTTTGGCGACAGAAATTGGAGTTAGTAAAAATAATATCTCCGACTATTTGGTGTATTTGGAAAAAGCCGGGATGATTGGTATGTTGAGAGATGAAACTGGAGGATTGAGAGGATTGGGTAAAGTTGAGAAAGTATATGTTGATAATCCGAATCTGATGAATGTTCTTTCGGGAGGAAATCCTGATACTGGAAATGTCAGAGAGACGTTTTTCTACAATCAGATGCGAGTGATGAATGATGTTATATCATCAAAAAAAGCTGATTTTGTAATAGATAATTTTACTTTCGAAGTTGGAGGCAAGAATAAGAAACAAAAACAAATCACTGATATTTCAGACTCATTTATCGTAAAAGACGATATTGAATTGGGTCACGGCAATGTTATTCCGTTATGGTATTTCGGAATGAACTATTGATATTATATTTGACTAATGGCAAAAGACTAAAGACAAAAGGAAATGCAAAAATTCATAAATAAATTAGAATCATCATTGAAGGACGGAAGTTTCGTAAAACTGACATTATCGAAACCTCGCGTAGGGACGCGGCTAGCCACGTCCGATCTTCGTAACGTTTACGTCAAACCTATCATTCTTCGTAATGAGAAAATGTATTCTTTTACTTATCGTTACGAGAGACGCGACGAGACTAAGAATTATGATGCTCAACAATCACTGGAAGTCATTACAAATCTTATTTCAGAAATATTTCTCAATGCAACCTTGTTTACCTTGACGGAAGACGTGACGCTTCTCATAAGTAAAAAAGGTAAAGCGACAGTAATGTCGAAAGCTGTCAAGGAACAGCGTGAGCAGAATGTTGAACACGACAAGATTAAAAAACGTCTGATAAATCCGGAAAATCCTTGGTGGTTTAAACTCGGTCTTACGACTCGCGACGGAAAAGTCACTGCCGATATGCAGCATAAGTTCAAGCAGATCTGCAAATATGTTGAGATTGTAGATGGAGTGATGAAGAACGTGAAATTCGAAGGCAAGATTCGTATCGCCGACATGGGAGCAGGGAAGGGTTATCTAACTTTCGCTCTGTATGAATATCTCACCCAGAAATGTAAATACGACATTCAGATGGAAGGCGTCGAGATTCGCCCCGACTTGGTAATGAAAATCAATGAGATTATCAAAGAGTCTGAAATGAAAGACTTCCGTTTCGTTGAAAGCAGTATTGAAGCTTACGCTTGTCAACAGACAACAGACAACAGACAACAGACCTCGTCTGAGTTAGCTCATAGCACATTAGATATCCTCATTGCTCTTCATGCCTGCAACACCGCCACCGATGACGCTATTATTAAAGGTGTAGAATCGGGTGCTAAGTTGATAATCTGCGCTCCATGTTGTCACAAGCAGATTCGTCAGGAGATGGAGAAGTCGAAGGTCGTTGATGCGATAACACGCTACGGCATTTTCATGGAACGTCAGGCTGTGATGATTACCGACACGATACGTGCTTTGATAATGGAATATTTTGGTTACAAGACACAGGTGATGGAATTTATCGAGATGGAACATACTCCGAAGAACGTGCTTCTCGTAGGAAGAAAAGTAGGAGAACCATCAACTGAAGAAAAAGAGAGAATCTTGAATGAGATAAAATCGCTTAAAGAAAGATACGGAATAGAGAGACATTATCTGGAGAAGATTTTTAGATGTCCCCTTTAATTCCTCAGATTCTAACTAATGTGGTCAAACCATGTTCCCTGCCGACGATATAAATCTTGGATTTGGAAGAGGTCTGTTGATTGTTGACCGTTGTCTGTTGACAGAATTTATTCATCTGTAATTCTTTGCCCAAGACAAATTGCGAGCATACGAAAGTGTCGTCTTCTTTGATGGTGGCATTTTCGCAATGTTCAGCAACGAACTTGTCATCACCGAGATAGCGAGCCTCGCATATTCTGTCGGGCAACCAGCCGAAACGTATTCTGTCGCCGATATTTAAGTCTTTGGATAAAATCATCTCGGTGTTGAAAACCTCCGATTCTATCTTGTTCTCTTTCTTTAACAACTCGCAGAAGTTCTCCCAATTGACATTACAAGCATATTTCGCCAAGACATCGAGAGTCCTGACGGAAACACTGTCGTAACCTCTTGTGGAATAACTCCAGACACGTTCTAATGTCGTCTCTGAAATATGCTGACGTAATTCCATCTCGATGACAGTCATAAGTTCAACGAAATCGGCATGAACGTATAATGTCTTGCCAAATTTGTTTTCTACTCTTTCGCGTAAGGCGTGAATCTGTGGTATGTCGCTTTTTATTGCCATGATTTTTAAGTCAACGGACAACAGACTACGGACAACAGTCTTTGTCCATGATTGTTTTAAATTTTTATTTCCTGTTGCAAAAATATTATTATTTTTGACAGAAAAATCACTCACTATGGCTGACGAAAGCGGATTGTTCGATATTGATTATGTTTCTGAAGAGAAAAATGATTCTTTTCACGATTATAAGTTGTTGAAAGCCACGGCTTATTCTAAGTTGTGGCGTGTCAGTCGTGATGGAAAATACTTCTTGATAAAGACAACAAAAGACAATTCCGAGTATCAGCAGAAGATGCTTCGTCGCGAGTATGAAATCTCAATAGGCTGCGATAATCCTAACATCGTGCATGTTTTTACATACGAGAGAAATCTGCCGGAAGGCGAGGGAATTGTGATGGAATATATCGAAGGAAGGACATTGGACGAATTTCTTTTAGAGAAGCCATTGCTGAAGACAAAACAGAGAATCTTCGGTGAATTGCTCTCTGCTGTCAATTATCTTCATAAAAGAGGAATAATACATAACGACCTGAAGCCGGAGAATATCCTTATTACGAGAGTAGATAACACATTGAAGATAATAGACTTCGGACTTGCCGACAATGACGCCTTTTATGTCTTGAAGACATTAGGATGCACGCAGCGATACGCCTCTCCGGAACTACTTTCACAAGATGTAAGGACGCAGATTGCCACGTCAAAACAAAAAATAGATGCTCGCAGCGACATCTATTCCATCGGAATAATCATGCGAGATATTTTTGATAGAAGATACAAGCGTATTATTAATAAATGTATAAAAGAAAATGTCGGCAGTCGTTATCAGGATGTAAGTTCCTTGCAAAGAAAATGGAACGATAGAAATAAAGTCTGGAAATACTTGGCTGTTATTGTGATTCTATTAGTTGCGGCATTTCCGACATATCTATATCTTTCAGAGGAAAATGCAGAGAGAAAAGAAATCGCGATTAAAGAAGCTAAGATTGCTGAGATAAAGAACGACATCAGAGCGTTTTATGAAGTTTATATAAACGAGTTAAATTCACACACTGATGCTGAAGGTTATATTGAATATTCGGAATTTGTGAAATTGATGACTGAATTTACAGAAGAATATACCCAATATATGAACGACAAAGTTTATAGCCTCACCGACGACGAACTCAAACAAATAGCCATTTTAGAGATGACCTCAAATTATAACGCGTTTTATAACGAATTTGTCAATATGGTTAAGGGGATATATGATTAGTTGAAGCTGGTATTGCCTCCCGTTGAGTCATACGGACGTGTGACTGCTCATTCACCGAATAGATAATGACTGTTGTCTGTTGACCGTTGTCCGTTGACAACCGAAGGTTAAAAAGACAACAAAAGACAATTTTTCCAATTATAACTTTATTTACTTTTGCAGCGCAACAGCCTCGCTGAATAGTGTAGAGTGTAGAGTTGATGGTGTAGAGTGTAGAGTAGTTCTAAAGTTTAAAGTTGTAAGTTTTAAAGTTTATTAAATTCTGATACACTTATAACTTATTACTATTAACTTTCAACTACTCTAAACT
>SUWT01000126.1 GCA_015061335.1 Lentimicrobiaceae bacterium
AAGTAAACGATTTTAAGGGCGAACCTGGCACTCCATTGGAAGAGTGGATATATTATCTGAGTACAGGAGATATACCTAAAGACTCGACCGCACCTGGATTGGAAGAGGCGAGGAAGAAACTGGAGCTTGCGCTGATGAGTAAGGAAGAGTTGTCGGCATATTATCGGCATTTGGATAACACTGTGATATTGAAAGACAACATCTACACATCCCGAGGTGAGGGCTTGCTTGAAGGCAGGGAGATGGGACGAAAGGAAGGGCTGCAAGAAGGCATGGAGAAAGGCATGGAGAGAGGACGGAAAGAAGGAATAGAGGAAGGCATGAAAAAAGGAATGGAAGAAGGTATGAAGAAAGCTAAGATGCAAATTGTAACGAACCTTATGTTGTCAGGAACGGATATAGAACTTGTGATGGAAGTCACAGGTATGACCAAAGAAGAAATTGATAATCTGAGGATTAACAATTAATAATTGACAGTTGGGGTCATTTCACGAAGCTTCTCGGTAATAAAACATTTTCCAATTGGATGCATTCTTGGAATAAAGGGGCGATTTCTTCATCCTTGAAACCTGCTATTCCGCAACCTATTCTTGTGACTAAGAATGTCATCTCAGGATGGGATTTTGCAAATTCAATGAATTCATCGACGTAGGGTTTTATTACATCAATGCCGCCATGCATAGTCGGTATTCCATAACTCTGTCCTTGCAAACCAACACCTTGTCCCCAAATGGCACCGAACTTATCGTATGCTATAAGTGCTGCGCCACCGCCGTGCATCCCTTGTAAGTTGCTGCCAAAGACAAATATTTCGTTTTCTTTTAACTCTGTAATGAAGTCAGGAGTGAATTGTGTTTTCATATCATTAATTTTATTTAAGATTTAAAAATATTTTATATATAATTTCTTTTTCTGTATTGTTAAAATATAACATAATCTTATCCAAATCTTTTGACTTAGATATGATTTTCTCCTTTATTATTTGAATTGCTTTTTGAAACATAAACTCGTGGTCAAATGCCAATGATGGAATCTCATCTAATGAATACCATTTTGCTTTTACAGCATCATCGCCGCCTTTAACATCAGATATTTTTATTATTGCATAATGAGCGACAGATAAAACTCTTTCTCTTGGGTCGCGGTTTACATCTGATAGCGTGTAGAATTGTTCTACATCAACATCTTTCAATCCGGTTTCTTCTTCTAACTCACGTCTGGCGCATTGTTCTGCTGTTTCGTCAATATTCATGAAACCTCCAGGAAATGCCCACTTGCCTTTGTGAGGATCTTGTCCGCGTTGTATCAATAAAATCTTTAAATCGTTATTGTAGAAACCAAAAATGACACAGTCGGCTGCTAAAGCAGGATGCGGGTATTGATAGCAATATTTTAACTTTGTCTGTTTGCTATCGGCAGTTGACTGTTGAATTATTTCGGATGAAGTGTTTTCCATTTCTCTTAGATTTGATATATGCAAAGATAAGAAAGGAAATTTGAAATAATGTAATCATAATACAACATTTTTTCTTTTTCTTTGTTATTATATGTTGGATACTACAGGACGCGACAAGTCACGTCCCTACAAGTGTGACATTAAATATTATCATTATGAAAAATTATATTATCGAATCTATTATCCTCGCAATTGGTTTGTTTTTGCTTGGTTTCTTTTTGAAAAATGGTCTTGATGGTTTTTCTGACAAAGACCGCGTGGTTAATGTGAAAGGTCTCGCCGAGATGGAAGTGAAGGCTAATAAAGTGACTTGGCCCCTGATGTATAAGGAAATCGGCAACGACCTGACTTCTTTATATAACAAGATAAATTCATCAAATAAAAAGATTGTTGATTTCTTGAAAGAAAATGGTCTCGATGAAAACGAGATTACCGTCAATGCTCCGGAGATTATCGATATGAATGCGGAACGTTATTCTTCCAATCAGAGTAATTATCGTTATAATGTGACGCAGGTTATTACTGTAGCTTCCAATAAAGTGGATCTGGTTCGTCGTCTTATCAACGAGCAGAGCGAATTATTAAAGCAAGGCATCGCGATTACCAGCGGTGATTATATGTATCGTGTTCAATATGAATACACCGATTTGAATACCATCAAGCCTCAGATGATTGAAGAAGCTACTAAGAACGCAAGGGCTGCTGCTCTTAAATTCGCTTCCGACAGCGACAGCAAATTAGGTAAGATAAAACGTGCCTCGCAGGGTCAGTTCAGCATTTACGACAGAGATGAATTCACGCCTTATATCAAAAAGGTAAGAGTAGTTACGACTATTGATTATTTCTTGGAAGATTGAGAATTGTCAACAGTCAACAGACATTGACCACTGACTTTTTTGCTCAAAGCTCATCGCCCATAGCTCACTGCTGAAATAATTATCGCTGCTGCTACTGAAGCGTTCAGGGATTCTGTCTTGCTGCCGTTACCTCTTGGGATGTGGATAGGGGAGGTGACGAGTGGAAGTATGTCTTTTCTTATTCCATGCGACTCGCTGCCGATGATGATGACGCCGTTTTTCTTCTCTATCTTCTTTGTGAAGATGTTTTCGCCTTCCATCAAGGCGCCGTAGATTGGAGTTTTCCTTGTAGGGACGTGGCATGCTGCGTCCGTACTTTTATTGATGTTTATTAAAAATTCCCTTAAATCAGTTTCCATCACCTTTATTCTGAAGATGGAGCCCATGGTAGATTGTATAGTCTTTGTCTGCCAGGCATCGGCGCAGTCTGTGCTGCAAACTATTTTATTGATACCGAACCAGTCAGCGGTACGGATTATCGTTCCGAGATTTCCTGGGTCGTTGATGCCGTCCAAGGCTATGATAAATTCGTTTTTGGTATCTTCCGGATTGATTTTGTATGAAGGAGTGTGAGCCGTTGCGATGATGCCAGGAGGCGTCACCATGCTGCTGACCTGCTCCATTTGTTTTTGGGAGATGATGTCGTAATGAGGAAGTCTGTTTGCCATCTCAGTAAACTTCTCGATCCAAGTTTCAGTGACCAAGATGTTTTCTGTCTTGAAATCAGATGATAGCAGTTCATCGATGAGTTTGTTTCCTTCGACGAGGAACATTTTATTCTCTTTACGAAATTTCGTTTGTTTGAGAGATTGTATTACTTTTATGTCGTTTTTTGTTATCATGTGACTTTGTTTAAAAAAAGCCGAAGAAACACGTTCCTCGGCCAAAATACAAAAAACCTTAATATGAAAAATCTTTTTCCTTATTCAGCGAAAACTTCAAATTCAATTTCAACAGATATTTCTTTGTGTAATTTAACAACAGCTTTATAAGTTCCAACTTCTTTAATGCTATCTTCACTGATGATGATCTGTTTACGGTCTATTGTTAAATCTTTAGCTTCTTTTATAGCGTTAGCAATTTGGATATTGTTAACTGAGCCGTAGATTTTACCACTTTCAGCAGCCTTTGTAGGGATACGTAATGTAAGACCTTCCAAAGCTTTTGCTAATTCAGCAGCTTCGTTTTTAATTCTTTCTTGTTTGAAAGCTTGTTGGCGGATTTCTTCAGCCAAAACTTTACGTGCTGATGGAGTGGCTAAGATTGCCATACCTTGTGGAATTAAGAAATTACGAGCGTAACCTGGTTTTACTGTTACGATGTCGTTTTTATATCCCAAATTTTTTACATCTTGTTTAAGAATAATTTCCATGTCTTGTCCTCCTGTTATTTCAATAAGTCAGCTACGTAAGGCATCAATGCAAGATGACGTGCTCTCTTGATAGCTTGAGCAACTTTTCTTTGATATTTTGTTGAAGTACCGGTGATGCGGCGTGGTAAAATCTTACCTTGTTCGTTCACGAATCTCAAAAGGAAGTCAGCATCTTTATAGTCGATATATTTGATGCGGTTCTTTTTGAAGCGGCAGTATTTTTTCTTTTTTGTATCGACTGCTATTGGAGTCAAATATTTAATTTCTGAGTTAGCTTGTGCCATTTCTTTCAAATTTTAAGTGTTAAACAATTAATTGGCTTGAGCTTCTTTTGCCTCTTGTGCTTTTCTACGTTTTTTCTCGTTGTAAGCAACAGCATGTTTGTCTAATTTTACAGTTAAGAAACGTAAAACGCGTT
>SUWT01000127.1 GCA_015061335.1 Lentimicrobiaceae bacterium
TAAAAAGCAGAACAAGAACAAAAGTTATTGCCATATCACTTTCTTTACTTATAATCGTATCATTTGTCATTATAATTCTAATATGGCACAAATCCAAAAGAAAAGACAGAATACATCAAGAATCACTTAATGAGAAAGATAGATATATAGCAAATAAAGAAGAAATAATCAGCAGAACAAACGAGGAAATAAAACGAAACGAATCTGAGATAAAGAAACTTGTTGAAATGTTGGAAGACCATAGGTCGGTTATCAAATCCCTCAAGAATGATGCAGCTATAAAAGAAGAGGAAATATCGTGTAAAGAAAACGACATCAAAAAGATGGAAAACGATTTGTCGGCAAAAGAGATGGAACTGAAAAGACTTCAAGAGAATGTTCATGAAAACAGAATTCTGATTGACAGACTGAATGAAGACAATATAGCGAAAGAGAAACAGATAGAATGTTATCTTGAAGAGATTGATGACAACAGGCAGGTGATAAACGACAAGAACCATCTTATTTCAATTGCGACGGAAGGATTGGTGGCAAGAAAAGATGCCATTGCTGAAAACAGAAACGAGATTGCAAGACTGCAGGCGATTATCGGTAAAAATGAAAAGGTTCTAAACGAACTGTCGGAAGATCATAGAAACAATAAAGAACAGATAGCCGCTTATATTGAAGAAATAGAAAAATTGAAGACAGAGATCAATCAAGTACAAAATAATCTTAAAGATTTAAGATTCAAAAATTCTTTGACCGAAGGTAGAATAAAAAGCCAAAATGCTGAATTGAAGAAAAAAGAGGAACTTATCAGAAAATATACTACTGAGATTTCCAATCTGAAGTATAGATCGGAAAGGAATCATGTAGATATTTCAAATCTAAACAATTATCTCCAATCGGATATTTGTTCCAAGATACTGAATGAGATAAAAGATATTTCGGAGAAGAAGTTAAAAAGCAATATGCTATCGCCATTATCAAAGGCAGAATTTGTTTTATTGCTGAATTCAGCTAACCATCATCTTAACCATTTGATAAATGACATGGCGAAGAAATATCCGAAGCTAAAGAAAGAGGATCTGTATTATTTATGCCTTGTTATTATAGGATTGAACAACCATCAAATTTCATCTTTATATGGAGTGACATACCATGCCTCAAATAAAAGAAAGCATAAAATCTGTGTTATATTAGGTTTAGACTCAAAAGAAAATCTGTACAACCATCTTTTACACCTTATTGATTAGATTGATAATCAAATATATAATTATATTATAGTATCATTTTTTCTCATATTTTTTTCTTGACAATGAATTAATATCAATCTACTTTTGTATCAAAAAAAACAGATATGAAAAGGTTGATTCTATTAATTATGCTTTCGCAAATCGTTTTTTGCGCAGAAGCGAAACAGAAAAATGTAGCTGAGGGCGTTGATGTATATTCAATTCACTCCAGTATTTACAACGCTGCAGAACCTCGTTCCGAATCCATATCCGCCGACATTACAGGACATGTATTAACAATTACCTTTAATGATAATGTGGGAATCGCCCATATTGTCATCAAGGACTCTAACGGTGTATATATTGACAGCGACAATGTTATATCTACACCAGACCATGCCACCTTTATCATAAACGATGCTGGTTATTACAGAATGGACATCACATTGAGTAATGGCGAGCAATGTTACGGATACTTTCAAGTTGAAAATTGATAATTCAGGTAGAGACGCGTCAATGACACCTTAAAAAATAAAATAGTAGAAACAATGAACACAAGCATTCACATATTAGGGAAAAACAAATACATCTAACGCCGCTCTCTGTAAGAAGCTCAAAAGCGAGAAGTGGTGTTTTTCCTTACAGAGAGCTGAAGTTATATATTCTTTTAATTTATTTAAGTATTTAAATCTTTAATAGTTTTTAAAAAATGAAAAAAATAATCATTCTATTAGTTATAAGTATATTATTATTACAATCATGCAAAAAAGACATGGATATTATGAATAATGATGCTATTAAAAATAATGTTACATTAGAAAATATCAAATCAGGAGGTATTCATAATACGTTAGAAAGGAACGTACTACATTTCGAAACAACAGATAGTTTGATGACAGCTATAAGTTATATTTTGGATATGACAGATTTAGAGAGAGAATTATGGGAAGAGTCCAATAATTTTAAATCTTTCTATTCTAAATGCAATGAGCTGTTGGAAGTTATTGATACAACAAATATTAACAGTATAAATAGTTTCATAAATAATAATTCAGATTATTTTTATATATCAGAACAAAATGGTGAATCATATTTGCTACCATATTATGATGAATCAATTATTATGTTTTTACTTAATTCACACAAAATTATTTCTATTGCTGGCAACTATTACAAAATATTTAATGAAGGATACGTGGTGGCAAGTGAAGATAATAAAGATTATTTATACTTGATAGATTCATTTAATACATTTATGTATAGTGATATTTTAAATTATACTTCAACACAAAGAGCTATTTATGATAAAGAAGTATTTGAATCTATAGATGGTAAAGATAAACTTAGAGTTGTCTTTAAAATAGAAAGTCATCCATTATTTTATAATTGTGCATCATTAAGCATTACGCCTATGCGTAAAACTTTAGGTGTCTGGATAAAATGCAAAAGATCAATTTCTGCAAATGTATCCGCCGAATGGCGCTATGGTTCTTATGGAAATTTTAATCATACAAAAACTGGCTTCTATAACGTAAATAATTGGAAAACATTTGGAATATATCATGATTTGGGGTTTATGACATCTTATATTTCTGGAGGTTATTTTACATCTATCAGTGGATGGGCTGATACACCGTCTGTTCCTGTATGTTATTGCAATAAATAAAATTTACTTTCTTTGCGTTAAGTATTAACTAAAACTTGTTTTATCATGAAAAGATCTTTAACAAAAATTGTTTTTACATTATTATTATTTTCGATAAATAGTTTTGTATTTGCTCAAGATAATATAAAAGAAGGCTTATACATCAAAGACAAAGTAACACTAAACATTGGAACAACTATATACCAAGATTACGGCTTTGATGATATGATGATTTCGTTAAATGGTTTGTATGGCATTAACAATTGGCTTGAGACCGGTTTGTTTTCTACAATTTTCAGCGACAAAGCTACTTTTGAGATATTAGGTGAAAGTGTAAATACCCGATCAACAGCTTTGTATTATGGTGCTGAGGCAAGGGCTCATCTTTTGCCATTAATTATAACACCGTCCTATTATAGATTTGTTGTATATGCGAACCTGCAATTAGGAGCCAAATCATTTTTATATGATAAAAAATTACGAGATAATAATATAATGAAGAACCACACTAAATTTTTTATCAATGGGGCTATTGGTGTTGGATTTAATTTCAACAGAAATATAGGCTTGTTTTATGAGTGCGGTTACAGTAACACGGATAAACTTAATCACAATATTGGCTTAATGTTGAAATTATAGCTCAATTATCAGAGTTCACAACTTAGATAATTCAGGTAGAGACGCGTCAATGACACCTTAAAAAATAAACAAGATGTCATTGACACGTCTCATTATCATTAACACGTCTCATCGCCATTGCCATAGCCATTGCCATTGCCATCGCTATAGCCATAGCCATAGCTATCGCCATCGCCAAAGTAAAAAAACAAAAAAATCCTTGCATTTCTGAAAAATAATTTTAAACTTTGCAGCAGTAAATCAAACAATTGATAACAATGAACACAAATATTTTCATATTAGGGAAAAACAAATACATCAAATGTTGCTCTCTGTAAGAAGCTCAAGAGCGAGAAGTGGTGTTTTTCCTTACAGAGAGTGATAAATTTTGACAAAAGACTAATTAGATTGAAAGTTGAAGATCTGTAAAAACCTACACTTTAAACCTTAAACCAAAATAAACTTGCAACTTTCAACTATAAACTTTAAAAAAATCATACATTATGAAAACTAAAAGAATATTTTTTATCACATTTATGATTCTGTTAAAATTATCAGTTTCATCACAAGAAAATAACAACATTATTTACACAGTATTTGATCCA
>SUWT01000042.1 GCA_015061335.1 Lentimicrobiaceae bacterium
CAGGTTTCTCTTCAGAAACAATAAACAGAATAAAGAACATAAAGTTTGAAGAAAAAGATTACGGCTCATACTCTGAAAAGGCTATCAAAAAACTACTTCCACTGATGCGTATGGGCAAATATTGGAACGCTGATGCTATTGATGCGAAAACAAAAGAACGTATAGATAAAATTATCACTGGTGAATATGACGAGAAGATAAAAGACAGAGTTCGTGAAAAGACAATAAATCTTACTGATATTAGCCAATTTAAAGGTCTGCCGTTATGGTTGGCGTGTTATGTCGTATATGACCGTCATTCTGAGGCGAAGGAAATAACGAAATGGGAATCGCCAGATGATATAGATACATATTTGAAGAACTTTAAACAGCATTCGTTGCGAAATCCTATTGTAGAGCAAATTGTTACAGAAACTCTAAGAACGGTCAGAGATATTTGGAGAAGATATGGTAATATTGACGAAATTCATGTTGAGTTAGGACGTGAGATGAAAAATCCTGCGGATAAGCGCAAGAGAATGACTGCTCAAATTCAAGAAAATGAAAACACAAATCTGAGGATAAAAGCGATTCTACAAGAATTAATAAATCCTGAATATGAAGTTGAGAATGTAAGACCGTATTCTCCGATGCAACAAGAAATCCTTAAAATTTATGAGGAGTACGCAATTGATAATTTAGATAAAAACGATAAGGATTTTAACTTTGTTAGCAAAATTTCAAAAAATGCACAACCAAGCAAATCGGATATAATAAGGTATAAGGCTTGGTTGGAACAAAAATATCGTTCTCCATATACGGGAAAAACTATTCCGTTAGGAAAACTTTTTACTTCGGCTTATCAGATAGAACATATCATTCCTCAATCTCGTTATTTCGACGATTCTTTTAGCAATAAGGTGATATGCGAAGCGGAAGTGAATCAGCTTAAAGACAGGCAACTTGGTTATGAGTTTATCAAAAATCATCACGGAGAAAGATTGCAGTTGACAGGTGGTGAAGTCGTTGAGATATTCTCGGTTGAAGCATACGAAGATTTTGTTAAAAAACATTATAATGGTACTAAAAAGACCAAACTCTTGATGGAAGATATTCCTGATAAATTTATTGAGAGACAGATGAATGATAGCCGTTATATCAGTAAGTATATCAAAGGACTTCTTTCTAATATTGTTCGTGAGAAAGATGAAAACGGAGATTATGAGCAAGAAGCTGTTTCTAAGAATCTTATATCATGTAACGGAACAATAACAGATAGGTTAAAGAAAGATTGGGGAATTGACAATGTGTGGAATAGGATAATTCTTCCTCGTTTCGAGCGTCTTAATGATATTACAGGAAAAGATTGTTTTACAGCATACAATACAGAGGGTCATTTGATTCCAAATATGCCGTTAGAACTTCAAAAAGGCTTCAATAAAAAACGTATAGATCATCGCCATCATGCAATGGATGCGATAGTTATAGCTTGTACGACACGTGACCATGTCAATCTTTTGAATAACGAAGCTGCTCATTCTAAGCATAATGCGAATCGTTATCAATTGTCTATAAAACTCAGAAAAATTGAGAAGGTTATTGTGAATGGCAAAGAAAAAAATGTATTTAAGGAATTTTACAAACCATGGGATTCTTTTGCACAAGATGCATTTTATGTCATTGATAGCATGATTGTTAGTTTCAAGCAGAATCTTCGTGTTATAAATAAAACTGTTAATAAATATGAGCATTTTGATGAAAACGGCAAGAAGGTTTTAGTTAAGCAAGAAAAGGGTGATAGTTGGGCAATACGTAAATCTTTGCATAAAGATACTGTTTTTGGAGAGGTGAATTTGCGTAAGGTCAAAGAAACTAAACTATCTTCTGTTATGGATAATCCTGTAGTTGTTGTAGATAAAGAACTTAAGGCTAAGATATCTGAATTAAAGGAAGAAGGAAAAAACAACAAAGAAATCCTTAAATATTTTGATGAGAATAAGGATGTATGGACTGAAATAAAATCAGGTAAAGTTCAAGTTTATTATTTTACGAAAGAGACTAAAGACAGATTTTTCGCGACAAGAAAACCATTGGATACAAGTTTCGATAAAAAGAAAATTGAAAATGAGGTGACAGATACGGGAATTCAAAAGATACTTATAGCACATTTGAAAGCAAAAGATGATAATTCAGAACTGGCATTCTCTCCAGATGGAATTGATGAAATGAATAGAAATATCGTTGCGTTAAACAACGGTAAACCACATCAACCGATATTAAAAGTAAGAGTTTATGAAAAGGCAGATAAGTTCGCAATTGGGAATGTCGGTGGCAAATCAAAGAAATTTGTCGAAGCAGCAAAAGGCACTAATCTTTTCTTTGCTGTTTATACAATTGAAAAATTAGATAAGAAAACAGGAGATGTTGAAAAAATAAGAACATATGCTACAATACCTTTAAATATTGTAATTGATTGCCAGAAACAATATCAAAAAGAATGGAAAGTCGCTTTGGATAAAGTCCTTAAAGAAAAAGAGTTTGTAGATGATAATTCTGAACTTCAATTTATTATTTCTCCTAACGATTTGGTTTATGTTCCGACAAGTGAAGAATTAAGAAATGAAATTGATGTTGCGTTAATTGATAAAGGTAGAATTTATAAATTTGTTGATTCTAGCGGTGTTCAAGCTAATTTTGTTCCGAATAATATTGCAAAAGCCATATTTTCATTTACTAAAGATGATCAAAGTAAGATGTTAGGATATTACAAATATAATATCCAAAATGAAATAGGGGTCGGAAGTAGACCAAGTAAAAGTCAAAATGCAATATCAGGCGAAATGATAAAAGAAATATGTATTCCGATTAAGGTTGACAGATTAGGTGAAATAATAGAATTCAACGGAAATAAAGTATGATAAATTATTCATAAACACCATAACACCATGATAAAACGTACACTTTGTTTTACCAACCCTGCTTATCTCTCTCTTAAAAACGAGCAGTTGGTTGTAAAGATGCCGCAGTCTGATAGCGATCAGCAGTCAGCTATCAGCACTCAGCAATCTGAGAAAGTAACGACCATTCCTATTGAAGATATAGGGGTGGTCGTTATTGATAACAGACAAATAACTATTACCTCAGGATTGATGGACGCACTTCTTGAAAACAACTGCGCTCTCATCACTTGCGACAGCAAGAGTCTGCCTGTCGGTCTGATGCTTCCTCTTTGCGGGAACACTACTCAAAGCGAGCGATTTCGTCATCAGATTGAGGCCTCTCTTCCTTTGAAAAAACAACTTTGGCAACAGACAATACAAGCTAAGATTAACAACCAAGCTGCAGTTTTAGATAATTGTACTGACGCCGAAACAGCTTGTATGTGTGTCTGGGCTAAAGATGTTAAGAGTGGCGACAGTGAAAATCTCGAAGGTCGTGCTGCGGCTTATTATTGGAAGAAACTCTTTTCTCATATAGACGATTTCAATCGCGATAGGGAAGGAGTGCCTCCGAATAATCTCTTAAATTATGGCTATGCAATTCTAAGGGCGGTCGTCGCTCGTGCTTTGGTTTCGAGCGGAATGCTGCCGACTCTTGGAATACATCATCATAACAGATACAACGCTTATTGTTTGGCTGATGACATCATGGAACCTTATCGTCCTTTTGTTGATGAACTGGTTTTCAATCTTATCAAGAAAAAAGGCTTGCCTGAAGAAGGTCTGACAAAAGAGTGGAAAGCGGAATTGTTGCAGATACCGGTTTTGGATGTCGTGATTTCAGGGAAAAGAAGTCCGCTCATGATTGCTGTCGCTCAGACTGCCGCCTCTTTATACAAATGCTACAGCGGAGAAATACGGAAGATTGTATATCCGGTAAGATGATTTACGATGGAACGCTTTAGTGAATATCGAATCATGTGGGTTTTAGTGTTATTTGACTTGCCGACAGAAACGAAGAAAGACAGGAAAGCGGCATCGGAGTTTAGGAAGAAATTGCTGAAAGATGGTTTTACGATGTTTCAATTTTCGATTTATGTCAGACATTGCGCGAGTCAGGAGAATGCCGACGTGCATATTAAGAGAGTGAAGTCGTTTTTGCCAGAATACGGGCAAGTCGGGATATTCTGTATTACCGACAAGCAATTCGGGAATATCGAGATATTTTACGGCAAGAAACCACAAAGTGTCAACGCTCCAGGACAACAGTTGGAGTTGTTTTGATGCTATAAGATATTGTTGATACAGAACAACTGTTTCGTCTTATTCAGTCGATACTTGCGATACGTGGAGATAGAAAATTATTAGCTCAAATTTCGTGTCAATTCGCGGACAAATGATCCGTGTCAATCTGTGCCTATCTGTGGGACTTAATATTCCTCCCACTGATGGACACGGATTCACCTGTAATTATAATCATTGGATTTTCTCCTGCCGCCTTGGATAAATAGCGTTAAAAAGTCAACAGACAACAGTCATTGTTAATTGTTAAGGCGAGCTTTTCTGTTTCTCTTTTTGCGACAAAAAAGAGAAAAGAAGATAAATTATATGATAGATTTAAGGGTAAAAAAGAACTAAATAGAACCAAAAAAGTCCGAACCTTTTGAGTCCGGACTTTAGAATTGAATACAAAATTTTTATTGTGAAATTTGTTGTAATATATTGAAATACAATTCAAAGCTGATAATGAGTTGTATTCAATTTGTCAAAGATACATAATTTAAAGCGATTCACAACTAAAATGGACTGGAGGTGGTGTAAGAAACCGTTGTATTCAATTTGTCAAAGATACGAAGAAAAAGCGTAATAATGGCATAATGGAGGGAAATAATGTTAAACCGCTGGTATTGAGTTCGGTTTTGTGTCATACATCCATATTCCTAACTTCTGTGAAAATAGCCATATATGGATGTTTGTGAAGATAGAAATGCTACCTATCCGTTGCCTTTTTTTGAAGGTTAAATAGGTGGAATAATATCCTTAATCTATTACATATATCCTGAACTACTATGAAAATGTCAGATCTGGTTATTGTTGTACTGACAAAGGTAATCATTTTCTCTTTCAGAAAGAAAAATAACCGAAAGTGATACTTTGTTAGGTATTTGTTTCTTTATACTGCTATATTCTACATGCCCTTCATTAACTCTGTGAAATTTATTTTTGCAATTAAAGGAATTTACTATGAATCAGTCAGATGTAAAGGTATCGTTCTACCTTAAAAAGAGCGAAGCGGATGCAAAAGGGAATTGCCCTGTTATGGCAAGGTTGAATGTCGGAAGATATTCAGAGGTCGCATTTAGTTTGAAGATGTCGGTGCCGCACGCAATGTGGAATTTGGGACGGGCTACGGGAAAAAGTGTTGCTGCTCGTGAAATCAATCGTCAGTTGGATGAGATACGAGCCAATGCGCTTCATATTTATCAGGACCTATCCTCAATACGCGAAGGTGTAACTGCTGATGATGTCAGATGTTTGCTTCTTGGTATGGCATCTGGACAACAGACATTGATGAGCTATTTCCGTACATTCATAAAGAACTTTGAGAAGCATGTTGGTGTAAATCGTGTTGTAGGTTCTCTATGGTCATATAGGTGCGCATATCAGCATATTGAAAAGTTCTTGAATGAGAAATATAAACTGACTGATATTCCTTTTACGGCATTGAATCGTTCATTTGTCGAGAAGTACGATATTCATTTGAGAACCGACTGCCATCTGTCTCTCGGTACCATTGTCAATCTTACTACAAGCTTGAAAACTGTAATTAAAGAAGCCATAGCTGATGGGATTCTGACATTCAATCCATTCTGGGGGTATGAGACGGAACGTCCTAAACGGGAACTGAAATACCTGACGGAACAAGAATTGAATCTATTGATGACAACACCATTGAATAATGCACGGCTATACATTGTAAGAGATCTGTTTCTGTTCTCATGCTATACAGGTATCTCTTATGGAGATATGTGCACGCTTACTAGGAACAACATGGTGAAGGATGAAAATGGCACTCTGTGGATACATACATCACGTAAGAAGACCAAAGTAGAATACGATGTCCCGCTTCTTGATGTCCCATTGCAAATACTCAATAAGTATTGTGGTGTGGATCCTAACGGTAAATTGTTACCTATGTATAGCAATTCTGATGTAAACAAGTACTTGAAGACAATCGCTTCTATATGTGGTATAAATCGCAAGTTGGTTTTTCACATGGCACGACATACGTATGCTACAGAAATCACGCTTTCACATGGAGTTCCTCTTGAGACTGTTAGTAAGATGTTGGGACATACACGTGTAGAAACAACTCAGATTTATGCAAAAATCACAGATGATAAAATAAGTTCTGATACAATAAAACTCGATAGTAAGATCAGTGAACGCTTTACTATCATTATCTGATAATCATAAAATTAGCTATATATGAATACAAACAAGAATTTGGATAATAACAAGGCAAAGCGTCGCAGTACATTTGCGGTTTTGTTTTATATCAATCGTACAAAAGTAAGAAAGGACGGAATGTGTCAACTATTGTGTAAGGTTAGCATAGATGCAGAATGGGAACAGATAGGCACAAAAGTGTCTGTAAATCCAGATATTTGGAATCCCGATAAGGGGTGTGCCGATGGACGTAGCGAGAATGCTATAACTGTAAACAGAGCTATTAATGAACTGACTAAAGAGATTTCAGAACACTACAACAATATCAAGAAGAATTTTGGATTTGTTACGGCGGAACTTGTTAAGAATGCCGTCAAAGGTATCGGACAAAAGACGGTGACACTACTTGCCCTTTTCCGAGAACATAACGAAGAATTCAAAAAGCGGATAGGTATAGACCGTATAAAGGAAACTTATTTATGCTATCAACGTTCTTACGGTTATCTTGAAACATTTGTTCGTGAGAAACGTGGTGTTGAAGATGTTACTTTGCGAAGTCTTGACAAAGTGTTTTATGATGACTTTGAGATTTTTCTGCAAAGTGATTGCCGTCTGTCCCCAAAGACTGTGCATGATCATCTTTATCGACTGAAAAAAATGACTATGCGAGCTGTCAGTCAAGGTACATTGCGTAGGGATCCTTATAGTCGTTTGCATCCGTCCTTGCCTAAACGTAAGAGCAGGCATTTGAGACTGGAAGACCTTAAGACGTTGATGGCAATACAGATTGATAAGCCTAATCTGCAACGTGTACGTGATTGGTTTATATTTTCCACCTTTACAGGACTGGCATATGCTGATTTGAAACGTTTGTCTGTGAATGACATAAAGCAATCAGAAGATGGAAGTTGGTGGATTCACATAAGACGTAAGAAAACTGATACATTGTCATCTGTGCGATTGTTGGATGTGCCTTTGCGTATTATTGAAAAGTATAAGCATGAAAGAAAGGATGATAAGGTTTTCAATCTTTACTGTCGTGACTATATGATCAAACTTACAAGTGAATTAGGTAAAGAGTATGGTTTCCATCTTACTTTTCATAAGGCTCGTCATAATTTTGGAACTCATATGACTCTCTCGTTAGGTGTTCCAATTGAAACAGTGAGCAAAATGATGGGACATACTTCGATTACTACAACGCAGATATATGCTCATGTTACAGACAAAAAAGTCGATGAGGATATGAAGCGATTGAGAGAGGTTACTGCAGACAAGAAAGTAGAGCTTTTATACGAAGGTGTGGAGTTAAGTCGATGTAGAAAATGGAAACGAAGAAATCTGTGAAAAAAACAACAGCAACGACCCATATGGATTATTGCTGTTGTTTGTAGATCATACCCAACGCTGCTCTTCTACGCAACGTTTGTGTGAATCGTTGAGTATCTTTTCTATTTCGGATTCCTTGTACAATGCTTTACCTTGTACAAGGTAGTAGGGGATTATACCTGCGGAACGATACTCCTGTAATGTGCGTCTGCTGACTCGCAGAATCTTTGATAATTCTTCATCAGTAAGAAACCTTTCGTTGTTTAAGGTAGGCTGTATCATTCTACTAGTCTTACGTAGCAGTTCGTTTATGCGTTTCAATTGCTTTAATATTTCTGTAATCTGTGTATCCGTCTTGTCTTTGAAAAAGTGGCTCATTGTCGTTTGTTTTTGATTGGGTGATAGTTGCTTTCAATGAATCTCTGGATATCGTCTGGTTTGTAGAAAATTTTGTGCTTGATACGTGCGAATGGTATCAATCCTTTCTCACGATATACTTGTAATGTGCGTTTTGAGATGCGTAGTATCTTGCAAACATCCTGGTTATCCATCCAGTTCTTTAAGGCAAAATCTTGGCTTAAGTTGCATAATCTGTTTAATCTATCTTCAAACTCGCTTAAATGACTGCATATCTCATCAAAAGCTTTCTTTTCTATACATACAATTTCCATATTACATAGTAGTTGTGTGGTTAGCATTTAGGATTGTTTCTCATGCTTGCAGGAAGTGGCAAACCTTTCTGTTCGAAGAACTCCTTGATTTCGGAAGCTTTGTAATATGTGCGTCCGTCAATCATATAGTAACGTACAAGTTTTTTCTGACGATAGCGTGCCAAAGTGCGGTATGTGACACCTAACAGTTTGCACAGGTCGTAGTTGTCCAAAAGAGTATCACCGTCAAGACACTCCTTCATCTTGTTCATTCGCTCAATCATTTTCTCAATTCTGTCGAAACGTTCCATCATTTGGTTGAACATTTTATGGGCTGTTTCAATATTTATCTGTATCATGGTATAATCTGTATTATGTGTTAATAATTGGTTTATCACATTTTGTTGCGCAACAGGTTATACCGTCATGAATGTCATAGTGTGTGCCAATGACATGAAAAGACATGATAGAGCATGGATACTATCTTGTATATCAGTGAAATAAAAATTTTAGAAGGAATGTTGTGATGTTTGAGGACTATTGCAAAATGCAAGACTTTTCGCAAACTGCTATTGCAAACTGCAAGAAAAGTTGGAAAATATTATAATTTACAATGAATGGTAATTATCTATGGAATAGTTTTTTATTAGAGATAAATTACAGATAATGACAAATTAATGAGTTTTATAAGTAAGAAATAATATGACACATAAAATGGATTATATCGGATATTTAAGACCATACTATATATAAATTTAGTCGTTTTTCAGAAAAGCATCTGTCATTCATTATTTCAATTGTTTTTAGTTTGTGACCTAATTTATTGAAATCTTTATTAATGTCAACAAGAATATTTTTTAAATATGTTTTTTCTATTATCATTAGTAAATTTATGTTGTTAAAATTATCTTTTATTTTAGAGTTACAGATAATGTCGGTAGAGTTGATGGATTCATTTGTAATGACAATAGCAATTTTATTAAATACATCCATACAATTAGAATTAGATTCACATAGTAAATTTTGTTCTTCTTTAACAGAAAAACATTCAATGATGTTGTTTGGTGGAACGACTATGCCTTTGCTTTTAATAAAGGGAACTATTTCATCAGGAATTTTTACATTGTGATATCCATCATGTGCAGAACCATCAGCATTGATCGCAAAAATTTGATTGTTTTTTACATAAATATGCATGTGTTTTTGATTGCCTGGACGTTGCTCTCCGAAAGGGATGTCTATTCTATATCCGTATTTTTTTACACCTGGAATTTTTTGAAATAAGGCTTCCAATATTGGGGTTCGATCAGATTCTAAAAAGTCAAAATATATTGCATCAAAATAGATGTCCTTTAAAGGCATAATGGTGTTTGTATATAATTTATTTTGTTCTTTGATGTATGATTTTAATGATTTCATATATTAGGAATAAATTAAAATTACTACTAAAGTTTGTTTGAAATTATATGAGCAAAATTGTATGTATTAGTATGTCTTGATCAGTATATGTAATACAATATGATGTCTTGTCCCTATATTATGTTGTTATATATTAACGTTTAATTTTACGTAATCTTTATTTTATACGGCAAAGATATATTTTTTGTTAATGTCATAATGCTAAATCATTATTTAATTCCATACTTTATAATTTTCCTATACAATGTGGAAGGATTTATATTTAGTATTATGGCTGTCTTTGATTTGTTCCCGCCACAGGAATGCAACGCTCTGATGATATTCTGCTTTTCGTTTTCCTCGTCTCTTAACGGCTGCAACGGGAAGATTTCTGTTGTGTTAGTTTGTATTGGCGGTGAGGCTTTGATGTTCAATGCTGTGTGGTCGATAAGTTTATCCTTTGTCATCAATACCGCACGTCTTATCTTGTTCTGTAACTCCCTGATGTTTCCCGACCATAAGTGTGAAAGAAGTAACCGTTCTGCTTCTGATGTGAAACCGGCTGTCTCTTTGTGCAGTTCCTCGGAAAACCTTTTACGGAAGAACTCCGCGAGCGGCAGAATGTCTTCTGGACAATCACGCAGTGATGGCTGGAGAATCTCGAATTCTCCCAACCGATGATACAGGTCTTCACGGAAACGTCCGCCACTGATAGCTTTTCCCATATCCTCGTTAGTCGCCGCCACAATGCGGACATTCACATTACGTTCCGTATTTGAACCTATCGGCATAAATGTTCCTTCCTGCAATACGCGGAGCAGAGAAGATTGCATGTCAAAAGGTAAGGTGCCAATCTCATCAAGGAAGAGCGTTCCTCCGTTGGCGGCATCGAAGTAACCGGTCCTGTCGCTATCCGCGCCTGTAAAGGCTCCTTTGACATGACCGAAGAACATGGACGATGCCAGTTCTCGTGGTATTGCGCCGCAATTCACGGCGACAAACGGCATGTCCTTACGTGCGCTGTGGAAATGTATGCTTCGTGCTATGGATTCCTTACCCGTGCCGTTTGCTCCGAGTATAAGAACGGATATGTCTGATGGAGCGACAAGCTCTGCAAGATATTCCGCTTCCTTCGCCTTGGGACTGACTCGTTTGAACAGTTCCTTCTCATTCCTGCGTATCGTCGATACAGGCTTCAGAAGTTCCTTTGTCATTTCAACCAACTGTTCGTAATATACGGGCTTGGCAAGATAATCCTTCGCGCCCATCTTGATAGCCTTGACAGCGTCTGTTACCGAAGCGTATTCCGTCATTATCACAAACGGTATATCAAGTCTTTCCCTGTTCAGCCATCCGAGCAGTGATATGCCGTCACCTTTGGGCAGACGTACGTCAGAGAGTATGAGGTCGAATTTTTCTTTGTTTAATAGCTTGCGGGCGATTGTTTCGTCTATTGCGGTGACAACGTCATAACCTTCACGGCATAGCCATTGCCGCTGAATCTGCGACAGGGTCACGTTATCCTCTACTATCAGTATCCTTTTCTTCATCTGCTATTCTGTTTATTTCATTTTCGGCATCATCCATAAGACGTTCTATATGGTCTATGATGAGGTTTGTGTTGGTCGTTATTGTCCTGATGTCAGAACCCGGATTCAATATATTGCGGTATTCTGACAGGACGCTTTCCATTGAGAGCATCTCCCACATTGGGAACATGCGATGTGCGGTACATCTCATTGATTCGATGTCGTTTGATATCATGGCGTTTCTCAGTTCCGCCATATCCTTTTCGCAGGTTCTGATCATGGATTCAAGGATGTGTCTCCTGTCTGTCACATCCGCAAGTATTTTGGAGAAGTCCGTCTTATGTTCAAGTTTACGTCTTTTGATGACAGTCGCTATGTATTTGAGCAGTTCATTCATGGAGAATGGCTTGAATATGCATCCGTCAAAACCTGCCTCAAGCAATGTGTTCCTTTCGCTGTCGCTTCGTGCCGTCATAGCCACGACGGGTATGTCTCTTGAGTTGCCGATACGTGACCTGCGAAGCAGTTTCAACAGCTCAAACCCGTTGGCGTCAGGCATCTGGATGTCTGTTATCAGCAGGTCATAGTTCCTTTTGCGCAATTCTTCTGTCAGCTTCTCGACTTTTGTGCAGATTGTGCATGAGACTCTGTTACGTTCCAGCATATCCTTGATGACCTCAAGCTGGAAAGAGTCGTCGTCAATGACGATTACATTCTGTGGAAAATGCATGGAGTCGTCAAATACCACATCTTCTTCATCAATGTTATCGTTGGTTATCGGCAACGGCAACATGACGGTAAACGTGGTGCCGCTTCCCGGCTCGCTCTTTACGTTTATAGAGCCGTCAAGCAGGTTCACAAGTCCTTTTGTGATTGTCAGACCAAGACCGAAACCTTCAGTGTTGCAGTCATCAGTAGCACGTTCAAAAGGCAGATATATACGTCGCAGCAGTTCTTCAGACATGCCTATGCCAGTGTCGCTTACTTCTATGATGAGTTTACCGTCCGTATAGCTTGCCTTGAGTCTGACATATCCCGTAGAGGTAAACTTTATGGCATTCGACAGCAGATTGCCGATTATCTGCTCTATCCTGTCAGGGTCTCCTTTTACAATGACATCGGTGTCTTTGAGCTCATGTTCGAAGAACAGACCTTTGGCATCGGTCTGCTGTATGATGCCGTCAGCGGTACGGCTAAGCATGTCGGATATACGGAAAGGTATTCTGCGGGCTGTCTCTTTCGCTTCGTTAAGCCTATAGACGTCAAGCAGGTTGTTTACAAGCTGGAGTATATGCTTACAGTAAGTGGTGATGTTCTTAAGTTTGTGATTACGTTTCTTCTTGTCGCGTGTCTCCATCGCCAGTTCCGCGCTGCCGTATATTCCGTTAAGGGGTCCGCGTATGTCATGGGAGATGGTCAGGATGATCTTGTTACGCATTTCAAGCAGTTCCGCATTCTTACGGTTGCTTTCTTCCAGTTTGCGGCGTATACGTTCTTTGCTTGCGTAGTCACGCATGATGACGAAGTATGATGCAATGAGCATCATGAGCAGAAATAATGTAATGCTGGCGATGTAAATTTTCGATTCTTCACGTGTCTTTGTGATTTGTTGCTCACGTTCGCTCAGGTCGGTTGTGATGCGTTTGTCCATCGCTTCGATGAGACCTTTAAGCTGCATGTTTATATTCAGGTTACGGTATGCGAGATTGTCCGCTGTAGCTGAAAGTCGTCCGAGATGTTCCGTCTGTTTCTTTATGACATCGCGGTTGAGGGAATGGAGTTGTGCCGATGTGACGGATTGGGTTTTGTCCTCCTTTTTCCAGAAGATTTCCAAGAATCCTTTTTTCTTCTTTTTCTTGGATTCCTTTGCGCTTTCGTATGCGATTGCGGGGACACGTTCGGCGAGTTCTTCATTGAGTTCCATCTGTCGTTCGAAGAGTTCTGAGATATTGAAAAGAAGGTCTTCTTTTTCAGCCATCAGATTTCTCAGGCTGTCAATCCTTTCACCGGAATAATATTCTTTGAATCCGCATAATATGCTGTCAAGTTTCAAGCGTTTTGCCCGATATACGGCTGGATCTTCATCGTCCCATTCAAGTATGGTCTCGCCGAACATGGTGAGATCCAGCATATGCACGTATGCGTCGCGTATGTTTCTTCTGAGTTCGTGAATCTGTTTTATCTCATTCTCCAACCTGTTCATCTGCCGCCATTCGTGAAGGTATGTATATACGATACCTATTATTAGGGCGACAATGACGGTATAGCCTATGGCCAGCTTTCGTTCTATTTTCATTGCGTCCTATACAAGTGTTGTTTTGCATAAAACGATAAGAATGATGTGGATATTGTAATAAAATAAAAAATGTTGTCTTAAAGATTAGTGTTTTTTTTATTCAATATATCATAAAATAAAGAAAAAGTATTATCTTTGCATATTATATGATATGTTATTGTTATGGCAAAGAGTACAATGGGAACTAAGTTGCCCCGAAAGTTGGAGCAAAAAATGCAAATTGTTGGTGAGCAGATAAAGCTTGCCCGATTGCGTCGTAACTTGAGTGTCGCACAGGTGGCAGAGCGTGCTACTTGCTCTTCTCTCACTGTGTCACGAATAGAAAAAGGTGCGCCCACAGTGGCTATTGGTATCTATTTGCGTGTGTTGTATGCTCTGCAGCTGGATGACGATATTCTCTCTTTAGCAAAGGATGACGAACTTGGCAGAGCATTGCAGGATATGAATTTGCCACAGCGTGAAAGGGCATCTAAAAAGGAGTAGCGGATTATGAAGAAATTGTATGTGTATGCCGATTTTGATTGGCTCAAGGATATTGAACTTGTTGGAGAATTAGGCTACGAATCGCTTCGTGGTTCGGACAGCTATAGTTTTAGGTTTGCTGATAGTTGGATGAAAAAGTACAACGCTATAAACCTTAGTGAAGATATCAATAACTATCCTGGAATACAATACACACAGCCGAATAAGGATATTTTCGGTTGCTTTGCCGATGCTCTTCCCGATAGATGGGGACGCACCTTGTTATTGCGTCGTGAGCAGATATTGGCACAAGATGAAAATCGACCGATACGTCGCCTTTCGTCGTTTGATTTTTTGACGGGTATAGACGACTTTTCCCGTATGGGCGGATTCCGTTTTAAGGAGACGCCTGATGGTGAGTTTATAAACGCTGATAATTCGTTGCGTATTCCGCCATTGACCGACTTGCGCGAACTAATTGCGGCGAGCAAGGAGATTGAGAAAAGTGAGGATGTTAATGAACTTCCAGAAAAACGATGGATAGCACAACTTGTGCAACCGGGTTCTTCGCTTGGCGGTGCTCGTCCCAAAGCAAATGTTGTAGATACCGATCGCAGTATATGTGTTGCCAAGTTCCCGTCGTTAAAAGATGATTATGATGTGGGATTGTGGGAACATTTCTGTCATCTGTTAGCCAAAAATGCAGGCATCAACTCTGCTGAAACTAAGGTGATTGCAACAAATGACAAACATCATACGCTGCTTTCTCGTCGCTTTGACAGAACTGATGCGGGTGAAAGAATTCATTTTGCATCGGCAATGACACTGCTGGGACTGAATGATGGCGATAATGCCACAACAGGACACGGATATGTTGACATTGTTGATTTTATTTTGAGTGGCTGTACTGATGTTGATGCAAACTTGCGCGAGCTGTTCCGTAGGGTTGCTTTCAATATATGTGTTGGCAATAGCGATGACCATTTCCGTAATCACGGATTCTTGCTCACAGCGAAGGGGTGGGTTCTATCTCCTGCATACGATATGAACCCGACTCTGAATGACCACCAGAGTCTGCTGATCAATAGTAATACCAATAAGTCAGATCTCTCAATTCTTTTGGACTCATGTGATGAATATATGCTTACTCATACAATCGCAAAAGAAATTATCGACAAAGTTGTTGCTGCAGTTAAAGACTGGCATGCATTAGCAAACAGATTGGGCATTACCAAACGAGAAATGACTCTGTTTGAAGGAGTGTTTGAAAAAGCTGTTGATTATAGATGAATTTCCATATGTAAACCAAGAGACATAAGTATGATAACATTTAAGGATGGACTGACTATTGGTGGTAATTCTCCAATTAGAATTAATTGCAATATAGGTTGTAACAAAATAGAAGACATCGAATCTGAGATTTCAAAGCTTGAATTCATTCAATCATGTAATGAATTGCCAGATATGATGATGGATTTAAGCCTGATAGAATTGGAAAAACCTCTCTATAATTATATCAAGAATAAGCTTGGAATACCTTTTGGGGTTGTACTCTCTTATCGTAGATTTACAAAATCACGAGGATATCAGTGGGATGAGATTCGAAATGCCTTTTCCCAGCTTTGTAGTGATGGTGTCTCTTTTATAACTATACACTTTACAGCAGATCTTGATCTATTCTATAAAGCTCGCCAAATACGCAAAATACCCGTTACTAGCCGTGGGGGTGGAATGGTTTTACACGATAGTAGAATAAATAATCGAACACAGAATATTTTTAGGGAGCACATAGATGAGATTGCGGATATCGCCTTGAAACATGACGTGGTTATTAGTCTTGGCACAACCTTTCGTCCTGGTACAATTTTGGACGCGTGTGATTCAATACATATAAAGGAAACATTGCGACAACTTGATATTTGTAAATTATTACAAAGTAAAGGTGTTAAAGTTATGGTGGAGAATATTGGTCACATAACTTTGGATAAAATATCAGATCATTCGAAATTATTAAGTAAATTTAATGCTCCTATAATGCCTTTAGGCCCTTTGCCTACTGATACCGCAATCAATGCAGATCATATTGCCAATGCAATTGGAGCATCTTTTGCCGCCTATATAGGATGTGCACATATCATTAATTGTGTAACACGATATGAGCACTCTGAATCTGCAATTACACAAGATGCCACAATTGAAGCAATTAGAGCGGCAAAAGTAGCGGCACATATAGCAGATTTATCTCGTAATATAAATGAAGCTAATCATTATGACACCATTATAACCAATAATCGCATGAAAGAGTATAGCTGTTTTACCGACAGCAACAATTGTACAAGATGTAGCACGGTTTGTCCACTTAAACTTACTAACATATGATTGAAACAGGAAATTTTTCAGAATTTAATGATGCTAGGAAACGCGATATTTCTTCATGTAATGATGCTGAAATAGTTGCCATTCTTTCAGAAAATAGCGACCGTTTCCCTAATATATATTCTCTACTAACAGAAACCACTAAGTTTTACGCTGAAAATTTCTCTGATTTACAGAAAAATATTAAACGAGAAAAGAGACTTGTTGTATTTGAAACACCGAGTCGCGTATCTATGAATCATGAATATACAATTGAAGGCGTAGGTAATTTGCCACAAGGTTTTCATTTTTTGTTCAATACGAGAGAGCGTTTGAGTTGGTTGAAAATATTCCTTGAGGACAAAAGGGTGTCTATTGCTTCTAGAGATAAGGTCGTGTCGTTATTGAAAGAAAAAATAGGTGCCGAGTTGGATGGTTTTGCTGCAATTCTTCACTTATCTTCCCAAGATGCTGCCATGCGTTTATATGAAGCATCTGACGGAAAGCCATGTTTCATTGAGTTTAATAATAAAGAATACAAAGGACAACAAAGTCTGCTTCTTAGCATTACATTTTTTGATTCAATAAGGAATAAAGTATCACAATGTAGAAAAAGATGGTGGTCGCCATTACAAGAAAAAGAGATAAACTATAACTATAGTACCATATCTGGGAACGCCAACGCATGGGTATATTTCAAATCTCCTGCAAATTTTGTTTTGTCCGTAAGTAACAATGCCACATATGGGCAATACGAGTCATCCCCTAGCAATGATGACGAAATAACATCATTGGTACTTACACCTAAAGGGGAAAAATTGTCTATCGATTTTAAAATCTCAATCGATGTCCCTAATGCATTGAAGAGATGGTACAATGTAATGCTATATTTAGCATATTTAGGTGTTTTATGTGGTCTTATATTAGTTGGCGATGTGTTGTTTGGTACTGTTCAAAACAAGATAATCGAAACATTTAATAATTGTAGTTACGCAATAATTGCAGCACTAATTGCAACACGCGGATGGTTAATGTCTGAAGAACAAGTAATGAAGAAAATTTCCAACCGCTACACTTATATTATCTGCATTTTAATAGCTTTAATTATGACAATATCATTTGTACCTCATACATCTTTTGATAATACAAACGAACCTATAGAAATGATGTTAGGTAATAAGAATAACGAACATTCCATTTCTCTAGACTCAGTAGATTATAACATTCATAACAATAAGAAAAGCAATACTTATGATACGCTGAATCATGCAAAAAAGAAAAGTCCTCATACATGCGATTCACTACAAATGAAAACTCCAAATGAATGCAATACTCCAATACCTGTCAAGAAAAAAGCAGAGGTCAGTGGTGAAATTAATAGCAATCAAGATACTATTACAAAAGAAAATGACAAAGGTACTGATGTATAAATAAACTATTATAAGTTATATTGTTGATATTTCTAAATAAAGCACTGCCATCGGATTAAAGTAGGAACTCGATTCCTTGTCGATAAGTGTAAAATTAAATGAGTTGCCGATAAGGAATCGAATAGTTTTGTTTATGATGTTGAGCTACTCTTATACCATTATAGGATTGACTTTCATAGTGTTCAGGTTGAGATAAAGTCCGTGGTGTTCAATCATTCCGTGACGGAACATTCTCCAAAGTATGTCGCATCCTAATTGTGCCAATGTGGAATTGATAAACAGGTCCTGTTTTTCTAATGATTCTGCAAGTGAACAACTTGGGCCGGAATCATCATCTTTTATTTTTGAGAATTTCACCATTTTTGTGATGACCTTTAATGAAGGAACAGTCATGTACAACCGTGATGCGGGTTGTCTTATCTTCTTCGGCACTGTTCCGATAACCGCTTGTCCCGAAGTCTGCGCGTTTCCGAAGTCAAGCCAATACAAGGGCGTGTTATGACATCTGTAATCACTTATTGGTACAGACTTGAGTATTTTCCACAAGTCCGTTCGCGACTTGATGTTGTCGGTACATGTTATCGTGATATTGGCGATATCATCGTTTCTTACGGTCTTCATGTCTGAAGGATAAGTGTTGGGGATGGCTTTCCAGTCGTTGCCGAAGAAGTTGTTGATTCTTGTTATAAGGCAGTTCGCCTTGTTCAGTCCCAGATCGGAATATCCGAAAAGCTGTCTGCCTATATTGGATTCGGTGACGATGTCGTGATCATAGAGTGTCACGAACAGGCCCGGATGTCCGAGCCCTCTGAGTGTGACGTCAAGGCGTGCCAGACTTGTCAGTACCTGTGAGCCTGTTCCTCCTCCACCAATCAGGTTTACCGTTACGGGATGTTGCGGATCGAGCAGGTAGCCGTCCGTATAATGTACTCTTTTCATCGCAGTATGTCTTTAAGTTTTAGATTTTGTAATGGTTTCAACTCCTCGGTGTTGAAAGGGGCGTCTTTCGCCGCTTTTGTCACCAGCACGAGGTTGCTTTTTGTCGGATTTCCCATGCTGCCGAGATGAGAGAACTCCGTAAGCCAGAATTTCTTCTCCCAATATTCCATGAGTTTCCCGTATGAGGGTTCTGTGGGCTTTACGAGCTTTGCGTTGCCGAGACATACGCTCGCACCCGATACGTTGAAGAACGGCGCTGCATAGAGTTCCGTTTCCGGTGTCGGCTCTCTGTCGATGTACGCGTATATGTTCATACGTTCCTCCTTTATCTCATATATGATGCCGGGCATGTTATATTCCGCATCCTCAATGTTCAGGGATTCCTTGAAGAACATCATGCGTTTCCGTGGCGGGTTGTACCATACATATTTCTCGCAGCCTTTTCGGGTGTCGCTCCATAAAAGGTTAGGCGGTATTCTGCCGTGAGGAGTGCCGTTGTGCCTTTCGGAATATCCTCTTATAAGCTCGTTTATGAAATCCGTCGTTACGGGACGGCCTTCGCCCATTTCACCTTCCTCGTTGATTCTTCTGAGTTCAAGGAAATAATTCTCGCCGCAATCCGTTGAATACGCTATCAATGCCGCACGTGCGTGCATTATCGTGTTTATCTGTCGTGTGAGTCTGTTGGTTTCCATATCTGTCATCGTGTATAGTGAATGAATCTGTCAGCCCATCTGAAGAAGCGTTCGGGATACGTGTCTTCCATCCTGAATACGTCATCGATATCTGGCGTGACTTCAAATGTTGATACCGGTATTATTTCGTACGTCTCCTGACGGTTGGAATTGAAGAAATCTATGAGGTGCTCGGTAAGGAGATCTTCGCAATCGTAAACTACCCTTATCTGTTGGCCGAGCTCCATGGGCAGATATTCCGGTTCGTCGTCGAAGAACGGGTCGTATGAATAGAGCGTTATCGGCTTTTGCGGATTCAGGAATTCCAGGCCGTCCTTCATCAGGTTTACGAGTCCATGCTCGAAGTCGTTACGGCATACGTATCTTTCGATGGCTTTCGGCAGGTTCTTGTAGTATGACTTCCGCCATACTCTTTCAAGGAGTTTGTACGCTCTGCCGTTTTTATACGAATCGAGCAGTTTCTTCCTCGTCTTGCGGTCTTCGTCGTTTTCATGGTATCCTTCTGAAATCCACTCGATGATATAATCCGTGTCATCCTCGTCGTTTATCGTCGTGAATCCGTTGCCTTTCATCAGGTCGTGCATGAATGTTACGGCGATGCGTCTGAGTTCAGGATTGAGTTTCTCTATGAACTTTACAGGAAAATAATACAGCGTGAACTCTCCCCACATATGTGTGCGCCACAGGTTGAAGTACAGCCGTCCGTCATTTTCTTCAAAGTTGAGGAACGTGCCGTCGCCGCTGATGAGAGCGTTCATCTCGTCATAAAGGTTGCTTATGCTTTCGCCTATGCTTCTGCCCGGCGTATGTTCCGCCACGATATCCATCAGTTCGGCATAGCGGAAATAGGAGTCACGCAGGTATATGTAGTTCTCCTGCGTGATGAGGTTGCACCTGTTCCCGTGACGGTCTTCTCTTGTGACGCTCGTTGGAGCTATCGGTATGATCGGCGTCCTCAGAAAAGAATTACGGCACCGCTTGGCGCCGTAACCCTCTTCTCTCTTGCCGTCCCGTAGCGTATTTCCCGTCTGGTGGCTGAGATTATCATTCTCGCCAGAAGTTCTGACCTTTGTTCTTCCAATTGTCTGCATGGCTTGTCGTTCTTGTTGTCCGTATTCATTTCCTTATCCTTTTGTTCCTATTGTCGTCTTGAACTCATAGACGGCTTTGTCTTCCATGATGGTGGGACCATGTACCGTCGCTGTGGTGAGTTCAGGATAGATGTTGGAGTAGTAACTCATCACGTTTTCAGGTGTGTCTGACGGATTCGGGTCAGCCAGCGTGATCATTTCAGAACCTTTCTTGAAGGTGAATGATCTTTTCATGTCGTTTACTGTGAGTGCCATATTCTTATAATGTGCTTGCGTATGTTTGTGGATAATTTGATTCTAACATGTGTTGCGGGAAGTCAGGATATTCCTCATAGTCTTCAGGACGGTATGAAGGTATATCGTCGTTGATGTACGCCGGTCCGGTATCTTCAGTCATATAAGGCTGTTCTTGAACGGGGAACATCGGGATTCCGTTCTGCGGATAGCGGCTTTGTTGACGTGCCGTGTTTTGTTGAGGATATCCGCCTTGTTGCGGTACTGCATATTGAGGCTGACCTCCATATTGGGGTTGTGCTTGTCTGACTGTTCTCTGCTGCATCATGGTCTGCGGTGTTTGTGATGGCATCTGGCGTATCGGTTGCTGTTGAGGTTCCGGAGTGTCGTCCACCATATCAAACAGACTGCCTTTGTTCATCGCCTTTTTCTGTTCCTCAATCTTTGCGTCTATCGTGCTATGCTTGTCGGCGGTAGCGAACATGCGTGCCTGCTGAAGTGAGGCGATGGCGTCCTTGTGGTTTTGCGCTTTTGCCAGTTCCTCGGCTTTCTTCATGTGCTTCTCGTATTTCTCCCTTTTCTCTTTCTCTTCCTTTGTCTCCTTTGATTTGGCTTCTTTTGCGGACTTGCTGTTAGCTGCTGCCTTGTCAGCCTGCATCTCGAATTCCATCATATTGGATATTAGTCCTGTGGCTTTACGTAACGGTTGTGCTATGGCGTGGAGGAATCCTGCGTCCATCTCTTCCGGAGAACCGGATAATGTCAGTGGAATGATGTGGTTCTGTGCCTCATCTTTCAGCCCGTTGGCTTTGGGCAGTGCGGATACCGTCAGTTGTCCGTTTGTTTTGCGGATGACGAGAGTCAGATCTATGCTCTCTGTCATGATTTGTGAGATTGATGTGAAAAACATGGCTTTATGATTTTGTTGATGATGATTGATATTACTTATGTTCATTTGTTCAGATATTCCGCAAGCAGTCTGTTGCGGTCGGGATGATTGCATATACTCAGAATGGGATTGATGAGTTCGGATATGTGTACCGGTTCTCGTGTGTCTTTTCTGGTCTGTTTTGTTTCCGGTATCATGACCTTTGTCATTTTTCTGTATGCCGATGGGATATGTGCCGGCATCTGATGTCGTCTGGCTGAAATCGTCTGATTCATATCATTTTCTTTTTTATGGTTAATACTCGGACTTTGGCGAAGTCCGTTGAACTACGAGGGCTTTACGGCCAATGCTTCCGGTAAGGCAAGGTTTTCGGGGAAAATACCGCAACGCAGTGAGGATGATTTTTTCCGAAACCAGTGGCATGACCTTGCCGTCCGAAAAGAAGCATTTGCCAATTTTGCCCTGTAGTTCATCGGATCGCCAACGGTTTGTATGTATAGGGATTTTTTATGTTGTTTTCAGAGCTTATATTTTTCAATATGTAAATGTAAAGTTGTAAATTTGCATAATGATGTTTAATAAAATAATAAATACAACATGTTGACACCAATTGCCATAAGAGTTCTATCTACCGACAGCGTAGGAAAGAGGAAACTGCAAGTAGGAAAGTTTTATTACTTTCTTAATGGATTTGAAATACAAGAAAATGGGTGTATTCATATAGAAGAAATACGTTTACACGAAGATAGGCTATATAATGATTATTTTGTAGGCAATAAATCAAATCCAAATATCAGCGTGACAGCTATTGTTGGAGAGAACGGAGCAGGTAAAAGCTCTGTTATTGAATTTTATATCAGACTGATAAATAATTTTGCAGCTGCTACAATAGGTGAATATGAAGTAAACCCGGGTGCACAACACCTTCATTTTATTGATGGCATTAGAGGTGAATTGTATTATATGATTGACTCAACACCTTACAAACTCAAAATTGAAAATAGGAATGTTGCATTATCTAGTTATTCTAAAAAAGCGAAAATGGTGGATCGTCCTATTATGGTATATATGCCATATAATACTGAGGACATATTCAACAATGAATTATCTGCTAATTCTTCTGAAGAAAATGAATTGTATCCTATTGAAGCATATCGTCCTAGAATTAGAAATAGGCAATCTCAAGACAATATAGCAGAACTGTATAAAAATTTCTTCTATACATATGTCTCGAATTTTAGCTCATATGCATATAATACCAATGACTTTGCAAATGAGTGTAATAGTGATAGGTATGAAGAACTTATACGCAAAAGCAAGAAAAAGAGATATACAATAGAACAAAAGAATTGGTTGAATGGAATATTCCATAAAAACGATGGATATCAGACTCCTATCGTTCTCGCACCATTTAGAAATGAAGGTAACATTGATATAAATACCGAAAATCTGTTAGCAAGAGAAAGATTATTATCTCTTATAATTGCTCCAAACTCAGAATTTAGAACTATCAATGGACATCTTAATATTACTGGATTCAAACTTAACTTGAAACATAAAAAATATGATATAAAGTATTTGAAACAAAATATTGGTTTTTTGAGATTACAACAAAAGGGGTATGATGATTTTAGAAAATCTATTATAAAATACTGGAGCGATTGCATTTCTATTGATTTGTTGCAATATCGTAATAGGAAATTTTATGACGAAGCCATTGGGTATTTAGTTTGTAAAACTCTAAAAATATCCAAAACTTACCGTCAATATAATACATTTTACAGAGACCATCATGGTATATCATTCAAGATTAATCATGATATATTAAAGGATCTTATAAAAAGGCTATATTTGGATAAATCACATATAACCAAAAAGATTCGCCAGATTCTTGGATATATAGTATATGGAATATATGATAATGTTATAAACGAGAATTCATTTATACA
>SUWT01000001.1 GCA_015061335.1 Lentimicrobiaceae bacterium
ACAATATCACCATAGAGGCAGAGGATATAATTCAGATAGAGGTTTATAACACTCTCGGTCAGATGGTTGCGAGAATAGGTGCGGAAGGAAATTCTGTGGAATTGGACATGTCGTATTATTCCGATGGCATCTATCTCATCAAGACAGTCAGCAAGGAAGGCAGCACTGTCAGCAGAGTCGTGAAGATGTGATTTAAAGTTGAAAAATGATAATCCAGGTAGAGACGCGTCAATGACACCTTAAAAAATAAACAAGATGTCATTGACACGTCTCATTATCATTAACACGTCTCATCGCCATTGCCATAGCCATAGCCATCGCCATAGCCATTGCCATAGCCATCGCCATAGCCATCGCCATCGCCATCGCCATTGCCATCGCCAAAAAAAACTGTTGACCGTTGTTTGTGGTCTGTTGACTTTTATTATCTTTGCGACAATAAAATCTCATTATTGTGCAGACATTAAAATCAAAGATAGATCCTAATAGCAAGGAATTTCAGGAAAACAAAAGAGCATATATGGCTCTCATGTCACGTTATCGTGATACTATGGATCAGTGTATGCAAGGTGGAGGTAGTTTGGCTGTTGAGAAGCATAAGAAACGCCATAAGCTTCTTGCACGAGAACGCATAGATCAGCTTATTGATAAGAATACGCCTTTTTTGGAGCTATCTCCTATGGCGGCATATGATACATATAATAACGACTTTCCTTCTGCTGGGATTATTACCGGTATAGGAACAATTCAAGGTCGTGAGGCGATTATTGTAGCTAATGATGCCACTGTCAAAGGTGGTACTTATATGCAATATACTGTTAAGAAACACCTTCGTGCTCAGGAGATTGCGATGGAGAATAAGTTGCCCTGTGTTTATATGGTTGATAGTGGAGGAGCTTTTCTTCCGGAGCAGGATACCGTTTTCCCTGATAGAGATCATTTTGGACGTTTCTTTTATAATCAGGCTAGGATGTCGGCAATGGGAATACCTCAGATCGCTATTGTTATGGGAATGTGTACGGCGGGAGGCGCATACGTGCCAGCCATGAGTGACGAGACTATTATTGTTAGGAATCAAGGTACTATATATTTGGCGGGTCCTCCTTTGGTTAAGGCTGCTACCGGTGAGATTGTCACTGCGGAAGAATTGGGAGGTGCGGAGATGCATACCTCTGTGTCGGGTGTGGCGGACCATCTGGCTGAGAACGATAGTCATGCGATGCAGATATGTCGTAACATTTTTAAGACATTAGAGAAAAGAGAGAAGCAAAGACTGGATATTCTTCCTATAGAAGCCCCTTTATATGATCCTGAGGATCTTTATGGTATAGCGCCTATTGATTTGCGTCAGCTTGTAGATCCTCGTGAGATTATCATGCGTATAGTTGATGGAAGCCGTTTTCAAGAGTTTAAAGCTCGTTATGCCAATACTATAGTATGTGGATTCGCTCATATCATGGGTTATCCTGTCGGTATTATAGCTAATTATGGAGTTCTTTTTTCTGAGTCGGCGCTTAAGGCGACGCATTTCATTGAGCTGTGTTGTCAAAGAAACATACCGTTGGTTTTTTTGCAGAATGTTACGGGTTTTATGGTTGGAAAGCAATATGAATGTGGTGGTATCGCTAAGGATGGAGCCAAGATGGTTCATGCTGTCAGTAATGCCAATGTGCCAAAATTTACTGTCATTTTCGGTGGTTCTTTCGGAGCGGGCAACTATGGTATGGCGGGACGAGCCTATAGCCCGCGCTTGCTTTTTATGTGGCCTAATGCGAAAATCTCTGTTATGGGAGGTGAGCAGGCCGCCAGTGTGCTTACAACAGTGAAAGAAGAACAGTATCGATACAGAGGAATGGAGATATCTAAGGAAGAACTGGCGAAAATAAAGTCGGGAATATTGGAAAAATATGATTATGAAGGCTCCGCATATTACAGTACGGCACGTCTCTGGGATGATGGAATTATAGATCCTGTGGATACGAGAAAGATACTCGCTATGGGAATTGCGGCTTCACTGAATCAGCCGTTCCCTCCATTACAATTCGGAGTGTTCAGAATGTAAATTATAAATATCATATCTCATACTAAATAAATATGGATTTTACAACTCTACAGATAGGTATAGAAAAGAATGTGGCACGTATAGCATTAAACCGTCCTGAGGTTCATAATGCAATGAATATTATGATGATAAAAGAGCTGTCGGAAGCTGTTGACTGGCTGGATAGTCGTGATGATATTCGTGTGATAGAGATATGTGGTAATGGAAAATCGTTCTGTTCCGGTGCTGATCTTAATTATATGAAAGACATAGCTTCATATTCGTATAATCAGAATCTTGAAGATGCGCAGAGATTGTCGAAATTGTTTCAGAAGATATATTTCTGTAGCAAGCCTGTTATAACCTTAGTACATGGAGCAGTCATTGGAGGAGCCAATGGTATCGTGGCCACGTCAGATATTGTTTTGGCTGAGCGTGATACGGTATTTGCTTTCAGTGAGGTGCGTTTGGGAATAACGCCGGCTACTATTTCTCCTTTTGTGATAGCACGTTGTGGTGAGATGCCTGCCAGAGAGCTTATGCTTTCTGCACGTCAGTTCAATGCCAAAGAAGCATTGGATTATAAATTGGTCAATTATGTGGGAGAAATTGATGAACTTAATCAAAGATTAGATTTTTTTATTGATAGTTTCTTGAAGGCATCGCCTGATGCCATAAGAGATTGCAAGAACCTCATAAGAGGTGTTTGTGGTAGGACTGATCCTTATTCTGATGTTTTTATGACAACAGCTATGATGATTGCTCATGAGAGGATGTCGGAAGATGGACAGGAAGGAATGTCCGCTTTTTTGGAGAAGAGGAGACCTCGTTGGCATGACGAATGATCATTTTTTGTAAAAAATGTATAATAAATGAAATGATGTTAAAGATTTCATAAAAATTATTATCTTTGTGGCAGATATGCCTTCAAAAAAAATACATAAGATATTAGTTGCGAATAGAGGTGAGATAGCAGTTCGTATAATCAGTACCTTAAAGAAACTGAGTATTGCTTCTGTTGCTATTTATGCGGATAATGATGCGGATTCATTGCATTGTCGTCTTGCGGATGAGGCGCGGCCGATAGGATCAGGAAATCTAAAGGATACATATCTTAATATTCAGAAGATCATAGATGTAGCCTTGGACGCTGGTGCTGATGCCATACATCCGGGTTATGGTTTTTTGTCGGAGAATGCTGATTTTGTCGAGGCCTGTCAGGCGAATAATTTGATTTTTATTGGTCCCGACGCTGCTTCTATTCGTCTTATGGGAGATAAGATAAGAGCTCGTCAGTTTGCTATTGATAATAATATTCCTGTTGTATGGGGTATGGTAGGCAGTTGTGAAGATATAATGGCGCAAGCCGCCGCCCTTCCGTATCCCGTTCTGATAAAAGCTTCTGCGGGCGGCGGCGGCAAAGGAATGCATATCGTCAACGATGCCTCACAGCTGCTTTATGCTTTGGAACAAGCTGAAAGAGAAGCAGAAAGATATTTCGGTAACGCAAAAATATTTATCGAGAAATATATAGAAAATCCACGACATATTGAGGTACAGTTGCTCGCCGACCAGCATGGTAACGTCATTCATCTATATGAAAGAGAGTGCTCCGTACAACGTCGTTATCAAAAAATCATAGAGGAGTCTCCTTCACCTACATTATCAGAAGAAAAACGTCAGCTTATATGCGAAACGGCTGTTTCTATATGTAAATCAATGAATTATACTAATGCGGGTACGGTAGAGTTTATACTCGATGAAGACCATAACTTCTATTTCCTCGAAATGAATACCCGCATACAAGTGGAACATCCTGTAACAGAACAAAGAACGGGAATAGATATAGTGGAAGAACAGATCCGTATCGCTCGTGGTAAAATTATGGGATATACACAAGAATCTATTGTGAGTCACGGTCATGCTATAGAATGCCGTATTTATGCGGAAGACCCCGAAAACAATTTCATGCCCGCCCCGGCTCAACTCACACTCTATCACGAACCTCAGATGAGAGGCGTAAGAATAGATAGCGGAATAGATAGACCTAGCTGTATATCAGATAGTTATGACCCTATGATAAGTAAACTTATCTGTCATGGCAAAACAAGAGAGTCAGCAATAGAAATCACAAGAAATGCTCTGAAAAATTATATAGTACAAACTAAAAAAACAAATATACCATATCTTCAAAGTGTGATTGATAATCAAGATTTTATAGATAATAAAATTGATACTTCATACTGTGAGAAACATCAGCAAGAACTTCTGAATTCCATGAAGATGATGCGTGATGAAATAAAGAAAGAGGATGTGGTGGCATTATTCCTGTTCTACGATTTCAATAAATCATACCTGGAAAATAGAGAAGTGGCTAATGTCTGGGAACGAATAGGATATTGGCGTTATAATATGAATGTTGATGTCGAAGTGTCTGATCAACAGATAAATGATAATAAACAAGGGTCGGATATATTCCACGTTCAGATAGAACGTATTCAACCTAAGTCGTTGAGTTGTACTATTAACGGACAAGCTTATCAAGTTTTGTTGTCGCAAAATGGCGGTGATATTAATAAAGTGATTATCAATGGGATGACAGAGTCGGTATTTGTTTCAGAGACATCCGACAATAGTTATTGTGTCCATCTAAAAGGTCTGGATTTTATATGTCGCCGTAATGATGAGCTCAACGATGAAAAGGATTATTCTGGTGATAACGCCAAGAATAGCGATCTGATCTATTATTCTCCTATGCCTGGGAAAGTGATAAAAGTCAATGTCAATGAAGGAGATATAGTTGAGGAAGGCACTATACTTTGTGTTGTGGAAGCTATGAAAATGGAGAATAATATCAAGTCTATGACATCTGCAAAAGTATCAAAAGTATTAGTGAAAGAAGGTGATAAAATAGATGTTAAAACAATTTTAATAGAATTGAGTATATGAATTTTGATTTAACAAAAGAACAAATAGAACTCCGTGAGAGAATCCGTGATTTTGCTGAGAGAGAAGTAAAAGCTGTAGCTGCATATAATGATGAGCACGAGAAATTTGATGTCGAGCTTACTATGAAAATGGCTGAGATGGGGCTTTTAGGCATCTGTGTTCCAAAAGAATATGGTGGACAAGGTCTCGATACCCTCTCATATATAATTGCAGTTGAAGAACTTTCAAGAGTTGATGGCTCTACAGCCGCTACAATTGCCGCAGGTAACTCCTTAGGTATCTCGCCTATAAAAGAATACGGAACTAAAGAACAAAAAGAAAAATATCTTCCATTATTATGTAAAAATCGTCTTTGGGGCTTCGGTCTGACAGAGGAGACGGCAGGATGCGACTCTAGAGGTACTAAATCTACAGCGCGTGTCGATGATGATATGTGGCTTGTGAATGGCTCCAAGATATTCATTACCAATAGTGCTACTCCAATAACCTTAGGTAGTACCATTCAGGTGGTCACTGGAGAGAAAGATGGTAAACCGGAGTTCACGACATTTTTGATTGAGAACGATACTCCTGGTTTTACCCAGGTGCCCATGAATCGTAAAATGATGTGGAGAGCGTCTAATACTGGTCGTCTTACTTTTACTGATGTTAGGTTGCCAAAGGAAAATATGTTGGGTGCTCAAGGTCAAGGCTCTCATATCATGCTCGCTACCTTAGATGGAGGAAGATTGTCGATAGCGGCAATGGCATTGGGATGTGCACAGGGTGCATACGAAATGGCTTTGTCATACTCCAAAGAAAGAGAGCAATTCGGAAAGCAGATATCTAAGTTCCAGGCCGTGAGTTTTAAACTGGCAGATATGGCGATGAAAATAGAAGCTGCTCGTTGCCTTCTTTATAAGGCTTGTAGAATCAAGGATATGGGCATGCCATTTGGTAAGGAAGCGGCAATGGCAAAATTATATTGCTCAGAAGTGGCTGCTGAAGTATGCGATAATGCAGTTCAAGTGATGGGAGGTCATGGTTTATTGAAAGATTTCGATATGGAACGTTTCTATCGCGATCAAAGAATATTACAAATAGGTGAAGGGACTTCCGAGATTTTACGTTTGGTAATCTCACGGTATATTGGATGTTAATAATGATTTTTAAATTATAAATAGAAGTGTTATGAATAAATTAGAACAAATGTTTGAAGTGCTGCGTAGTCGTCCAAAGAAACGTTTGGCAGCAGCGTATGCTAATGATGATCATACAATATGTGCAGTTAGCGCCGCTATTGATAATGGATTGATTGAAGGTATCTTATGTGGCGATAAAGATGTTATCGCTAAGGTATGTGAAGCAGAAAACATCGACATTAATAAGTTTACCATCATTCATGAACCGGATGAGGTGAAAGCAGCTACAAAGGCTTGCGATCTTATCAATGCTGGTGAGGCTGATATCATGATGAAAGGTCTTCTTTCAACAGATAAATATATGCGCGCCATCCTTAATAAAGAACGTGGCTTATGCCCTCCTAACGCCACATTGGCTCACGTATGTGCAATAGAAAATCCTAACTATCATAAACTCTTGATCGCTAGCGACTGCGCCATTATTCCGGCTCCTGATTTCAAACAGAAACAAACTCTCTTGAAATATCTGGTATCTACAGCTAGCGCATTGGATATCAAAAATCCGAAATTGGCTTTAGTAGCTGCAACAGAACAGATGTTAGTTGGCATGCAGGCTTGCGTCGATGCCGCTCTTATCTCCAAGATGGCAGAACGTGGTCAGATTAAAGGTTGTATTGTGGATGGTCCTATCTCATTAGACCTCGCCATCGATGCAGAAGCAGTAGCTATAAAAGGCTTTAAGAGCCCTGTGGCAGGCGATGCCGACTGTCTCTTGTTCCCAAGTATCGAAGCTGCTAACGTATTCTATAAATGCAACAGCAAATTCGACCACGCAGAGGTGGCTGCAGTAGTGATGGGTGCTAAAGTGCCTTGCGTATTGTCATCACGCGGCGATACATCTAAGACAAAATTATATTCTATAGCATTGGCAGCTTTATTGGCTAAATAATAACAAAATAAATATAAAGTTATGAGTTACAAATTATTAATAATTAATCCGGGTTCAACATCTACAAAGGTCGCTATCTTCGTAGATAAAGAATGTATCTTTAAGAAGAATATAAAGCACTCTGCAGAAGAGATAGCTCCATTCGAGCATATAGCAGACCAATATCATTTCCGTAAGGAAGTCATTCTCAATGAATTGAAAGAGGCTGGTATGGAAATCAATGATGTTGATATGGTAGTAGGACGTGGCGGTTTGTTAAAACCTCTTACCTCTGGTATCTATGAAGTCAATGAGGCGATGATACGCGATTTGGTCAATAGTCCTGTTGGTGAACATGCTTGTAATCTCGGTGGCTTGATAGCTGACGATATCGCTAAGTCATTAGGCGTTAAGGCTTATATCGCCGACCCTGTTATCGTTGATGAGATGGATGATGTGGCTCGTTTCTCGGGTCATCCTCTTTTCCCTCGCATGTCGGTATTCCACGCTCTTAACCAGAAGGTTATAGCACGTCAACATGCATCGACAGTTGGTAAGAAATATGAAGATTTGAATCTTATAGGTATTCACCTTGGCGGTGGTATCTCTGTAGCCGCTCATAAAAAAGGACGCGTCGTTGACGTAAACAACGCCTTGAATGGCGATGGACCTTTCACTCCTGAACGTTCAGGCGCATTGCCGTCAGGACCTCTTATGAATGCATGCTTCAGCGGTAAATATACTAAGAAAGATATCGACCTCATGCTTAAAGGTCAAGGCGGTTTCGTGGCTTATCTCGGTACTAACGATGCCTTAGAGGTGGAAAACAGAGTTAAAGCTGGCGATAAAGAATGGGAACTCGTCTATCGCGCAATGGCTTATCAAGTAGCTAAAGAAGTAGGCGGATTGGCAGCTTCAGCATTCAGCATGGATGTAGATGCAATCTTCGTAACAGGCGGTATGGCTTACGATAAGAACTTCTGCAAAATCCTCGATGAACATCTTCATAAAATAGCTCCTGTATGTGTATATCCTGGAGAAGATGAAATGATGGCATTGACATTGAACGGTTTGATGGTTCTTAATAATGAAGTAGAAGCCAAGATATACGAATAATTTAAATGAGACGTATAGATTCATTTCTATACGTCTCATATCCTAACCATTAACTAAAACTCCTCTCGCAGCGGTCGTATGTCGTCCTGCCACATAAAACCTTTAAGATATTCCAGATTCTCTTCCATCTGATCCTCCGGATATAAAGTCTCTTTAATACTATTGTAATATCTTATCTCGGAGATTTGTTTTTTCCTGACTTTTATATCCATCTCTGATGATTGTGAGAAGTTGATGCCAATAAGAGTTCCATCTTCTTCACGAAGCCAATAAACCGTCTCCGCATTACCTTCATTGAAAATGTTATTCAACTCATTGCCATTAAAATATGCAGTGATCTGTCGTCCTTTGACCTGATTGTATCCTTTGATACTATCTTGTTGAATGATAAAGGCATTCGGATACATCAAAACGCTGTCGATGGCTCTTCCTTTTATGGCGATATTGATGGAGTCGCCACTCATTTGCGATCTGTCAGTCCAAATGACTGGCTCATCTCTCATATAAACAATAGAATCAACAACAACATAATGTAGCGAGTCGCACTTGCCTTGAATATCATTCCTGAAGAATCTTACATTATAGAATGCCTTAAGACGTTGTATTTCATTACTTATTGTGTCAAAATAGAAATAAATGCTGTCGGAAATGGCAAACAAAGTGTCTTTTTCTTCATAATAATAGGCTTTTATGTTATTGGTAATGAATCCTTTGCCCAGATTTCTCCACATTTCTGCATAATTACCTGTCAAAGTGGCTTTATATACTGTGTCTTCAATTATGACATCGTTTAAAGCTTTTGCATAACCTGTTTTCTTATTGTAGAACATGGTGTCGGCAATCATTGATTGCTCCTTGTTTCTAAGAGTGGCTCTTTTGTCTAAATAAGCAAGTTCTGTTTCAGTATTATACCATCCGTAATTGCCGTATAATGTATTCTCTTTGTTTATCATTGTTGTTGGACCATAGAAATACATCATCTCGTTTTCTGTGTCATAAACCAAGGTGTCTGACAAAATCTTATAATCGGGCATTGTGCCAACCACATCAGTTCTGAAATATACAACCTTAATATCGTCTCTATAATAACCCTTTTTACTGACTAACTTCTTGTCGTTGCGTGTGATGGTGCCATGGCTTGGATATGAAGCCAGATGACCTACACGGTCGTATGTCATATATTCGGTATTCAAGATCGTAGAATCGTCTTTAAGGATGACATCGTGGAAAAGTTCTGCAAAACGAGTCTCTCCGTTGTATTTAAGTAATTTGCTATAGATATCTGTACTGTCGTTAACTTTGATATGAACATTGCCAAATCCATCGAAGAATTTAGTTTTTTCGTTATAGTAGGCACTGTCGCTATAAAAATATGTAGAATCCTGACGCATTACAACGTTGCCGATGAGTCTTTGCACATTTTTGCCGAGTCGCTCGTCATAGTTAGCCTTATCGGCATTAAGGATGTGAATAGTGGTGGTTTTTTTCTGAGCCATGATATGATGACTCATGAAAATCATAATAAATAAAACAAAGAATCTAGCTTTATACATTTATTTTGTTCAGATTTAAAAAACACTTAATTTTATTTTCTTAGGATTTTCCTTGATTTCATCAAGAAGTTGCTGAAGTGTGCTGACAGCTTCATTGACATTATTGTACAATGAGTCGTCATTGAGAAGAAGTCCTGCGCTTCCCTTACCTTCATTAACACTCTTTATCAATGTATTGACATCACTGATGCAATCTTCTAATGAAGCTACAAGATGTTTATATTCTATCTTACTTAATGAGTCGCTGACAGCAGAGAAATCTCTTGTGATATTTTCTAGATTCTGTATGCTTTGATTTAGTTTCTCATCGTTATTATCAATTAATTTCTTGAGGTCAGAAGATAGATTGTCGATATTGTCCATTACTGATGCAAAACTATTTATGCCATTGTTGATGTCGCTTTTAACTTCGTCGTTTATTATGCTGTTAAGGTTGTCGGATAAATTTGTCAGCGAGAGCATTAGATTTTCCAATTTATCTTTAAGAGGTAATAATTCCTCGTTTATCATACCCATTGTTCCCATATCATATTCTGCGTTCAAGGTATCGCCGTTTTGAACCAGGGTGGAGGAATTCCCGAGAACTATATCAAGGCTTACGGATCCCAATAGCGATGATGCCAGTCTTGCTATGCTATTTGCAGGAATATTAATATCGTTTTTGACAGTAAATGTCACAATAATAGATCCGTCTTTTTTAGGGTGGAACTTCAATGCGTTGACATTTCCTACCAGCATACCGTTAATGGTAACCAGATCGCCGGGAATGAGCCCCATGGAATTGCCATATATTGCGTATAATGTTAATTGATTACGAGAGATACTCTTGCCTTTTAGGAAATTAAATCCCCATACAAACAATATTAATGCAGCAATAAAAGATAGTGCTATTAAGATAGATTTATTTTTCTCTTTCATCATTTTTATAGATTAATCAATTCTTTTTCCGTTTTTAAATGGCACGACAAAGGCGGATTCATATCCTTTTTCTTTAACGAACTTGCAATGTTTTTCTGCATCTTTTTTGTTGTCAAAGCTGCCGCTTGTGTATTTGTAAAGTCCGTTATGCTCGTAATAATCGATCTCGCTCAAGGTGCTGTAATGCTCTTTAGGATTTGATATTTTTCTGCTTCTGCTTTCTATCTGTACTTTATAGATTATTTTGTTGTTATTTGTATTAACATCTTCAGTATCATTGTTTTCTACTATTGCGTTGTCTTTTTCGTATGCGACTTTATAGTCGCGGAAGGCTCTGAAAATAGCAGATGCGATATAGGTTTGACCTTCTTTAGAGAGAAGGAATTTCTCTTCGTTTGGATTTGATAGGAAACCTATTTCTACTAACACAGAAGGCATCATGGTGCGATATAGTACGAGAAAACCCGCTTGTTGAACGCCTCGATCCTTTCTTCCTACTCTTTTAACAAGTTGGTTTTGTATGCGTTCAGCCAAATCTAAGGAGGCGTTTTTATATTCACTTTGGAAGAAGTTGAGCATGATATATGCTTCTGTACTGTTGGGGTCAAAACCACCATAATCTTGTTCAGCCTCATCTTCATGAAGGATAGCGGCATTTTCTAATTTTGCTACTTCTAAGTTGGCAGCGTTCTTGTGTTCTCCCATGACGAAAGTCTCAACACCGTATGGGCTGGTTGAAGTTGTTGAGTTGCAATGTATTGAGATAAAAATGTCGGCGTTTCTGTCATTGGCGATTTTGGCTCTCTGATAAAGAGAGACGGCTTTGTCGCTGCTGCGTGTATAAATCACTTCCACATCAGGACAATATTGCTTTATGTAATCTCCCGTCATTAAGGCTACTTTCAGGGTGATGTCTTTCTCAAGCGATTTCTTTCCGACAGCACCACTGTCTTTGCCACCATGACCAGCGTCAATAACGACAGTTTTTATCTTCTTGCCATTTTGAGCTTTTATATCTTTCAGGAATGAAAAATTTAAAGCCAATACAAGAAAAAATAAATAAAATAGTTTTTCATTATTGAATTGCAACTTAATCATAAAACCGTATCTTTGCAGAAATTTTGTACAAAATTATAAAATAAATTGTTGAGAAGTAAAACATATAGTTTTTTTATTGCATTTTTCTTCAGTTGTGCGCTCCTTTTGTCGGCGTGTAAGACTGTAAGTAAGCTTGATGATATAAAAACTATCGATGACACTCTGTCGGTAGATACAGTAATACTTCTTGACACAATAAAGGGCGATACATTGCTTTTTAATGTGGATATTGTTGATAATGAATTTGTTATCAAACAGGATACATCCTTGTCTGATACAACAATGACTATTGATGCCAATGATACCATTGCTCCTGCGACACAGATAAAACTTGACGAGAAGAAATCTTTTGTTGAAGATAAAATAGAGAGGTCATGTAACGACTCTACAATCCAGGATTTTAAAAACAACAAGATTTATTACTATGGTAGTGCCAAAGTCGTATATGACGATATTACCATAGAAGCCGAATATATAGAGTTTGATTTTGAAAAAAGAACAGTCTTCGCTAAAGGTCTGACTGATTCTACGGGAAAACTTTATGGTACTCCTATATTTACTGAGGGTGGACAGACTTATAATGCCGAGTCGATGACATTTAATTTCGACACTAAGAAAGGCGTTATTACCAAAGTGTTTACAGAAGATGCCATGGGCTATATTCATGGCAGTAAGATTAAGAAAATGGAGGATAACACCATTAATATCAAGTCGGGATCTTATACTACATGTAGTAATCCTGAACATCCACATTATGAATTTCATTTTGGGAAGGCTAAGGTAATACCTGATGATAAAATCGTTACGGGACCTGCTTATTTTAAGTTGGAGGAGACGCCGCTTCCTATCGGTGTTCCTTTCGGAATTTTCCCTAATAGTAAAGGACAACGCTCCGGTATCCTGGTGCCTTCGTGGGGTGAGTCCGCTAATCGAGGATTCTATTTCGAAAACGGTGGTTATTACTGGGGTATTAATGAAAATATGGATCTCCAAATTGTGGGTGACATCTACACCAGAGGTAGCTGGGCAGTGAAGCCTACATTCAGATATAATAAGAGGTATGCTTTTAATGGTTCATTCTCAGGAAGCTATGCTGTTAATAAGATAGGTACCAAAGGGTCAGCCGACTATAACGAAAGCACCGACTTCAAAGTGCGTTGGGTACATAAACAAGACCCTAAAGCAAGACCGAAATCTTCTTTCTCTGCCGATGTCTATATAGTGAGCTCTAACTATAACAAATATAACGCTATCTCGTCTAACGAGTATCTTAGCAACACTTTCCAGTCAAGTATTGCTTATCAGACAAGCTTCGGTAATCTCTTTAACTTCACAGCTAATGCTAGTCATAACCAAAATACCATGACGAAAATTATGACCGTTACCCTGCCGGAGTTTACACTCAGCATGAATCGCGTCTATCCTTTTAAAGAACTCGGAAAATCACCAAAAAGAAAATGGTATAAAGATATCTATATCAGCTATACGGCTAATGCGAAGAATTATATGAGTATGCCTGATAGCCTCTATTTTAAACCTGGGTGGCTCGATAATCTGCAAAACGGTGTCCAACACAGAGTGCCGATAAGCATGCCGATAAAGTTGTTTAAACATTTTACATGGACGACAACAGCGACATTATTGGATAGAATGTATTTCAAATACTTTGAGAAAGAATGGGTTAACGATACTTCAATGCCTCAGGGCGGATATCTTAAAACAGATACGATACACCAATTTAGAAATGTCTTTAGCTTCGATGTCTCAAGTACTATCACAACAAAATTATATGGTCAGGTGAATTTTAAAAAAGGTCCGGTCAGAGCCATACGACATGTTTTCACACCTTCCATAGGATTTAGCTATAATCCCGACTTCTCCTCCGATTTCTGGAACTATTACGATACATATTATGACGCTAACGGCATAGAACAACTCTATTCTATGTTCCAAGGTAATATATATGGATCACCACCATCGAGTCAGGCAGGACGTCTGACATATAACTTCTCTAATAATCTGGAAATCAAAGTGCCTTCTAAAAAAGATACTATAACGGGTCTTAAGAAAGTGAAACTTATTGAAGACCTTACACTTAGCGGAAGTTATGATATAGCGAAAGACTCCTTGAACTTCTCTTATTTGTCGATAAGCGGAAGAACAACATTGTTCAAGAACTTATCTGTCAGGTATTCAAGTCTGTGGGATCCGTATATATTGGACTCAGCAGGCGTTAAACAACTTAATCAGTTTGAGTGGGATGTGCATAAACGACTGTTTAGAAAAAATAGCGTCTCTTGGAATTTTAGCCTCAGCTATTCATTGAATAATGATACCTTTAAGAAAAATAAAGGAACCAGAAACTCGGCGACAAAACAATTTGAGTCGTCTCCTCTGGCTTCAGAACAAGAAATGCATGATATCAGGTCGCATCCCGAAGATTATATCGACTGGACAACAAAATGGTCTTTGTCGCTGAGTTATAACCTGACAATGTCTAATAATCTTTCATATATCAATTATATCATGAAAGATAATAGAAAACTAATCCAAACCTTAGGCGTCAATGGTAGTGTGAACCTGACTCCTAAATGGAAAGTATCTGTGCAAAGCGGCTGGGACTTTGAACTGAAAAAACTATCTTATACCTCACTTACAGTATATCGTGACCTGCATTGTTGGGAAATGCGCTTTAACTGGATTCCTCTCGGAACATACAAAAGCTGGAACTTCTCTATTAATGTCAAAGCCTCTGCATTGCAGGATCTCAAACTTTCCAAAAAGAAAGATTATAGAGATAATTAATACACCAGCAGAATATCGCTCTTTGTCATAATAAAGTTTTATATCATCTAAAAACTTTGTTTTTTTGAAAAAATATTTTAAATTTGCAGGGTGATTTACAAAAAAGACTCTCGTTATGAAAAAAATCTTCACTCTTTTCTTGTTTGTATTATGCTTTAGTACATTATCAGCCCAAGTAGAATCTGAGTATGAACGCTACTTACGTGAACGACAGGAGGAAATGAAAGCCCTGCAAGAAGATAATAAAGACCTTATGAAAGAACTTGAGAAAGAATATGAGGATTATCTCAAGGCAGAGAAAGAAGCATACGATAAGTTTGTTAGAGAAATGAGTAATATCTGGGGAAAGAATAATGTGACGGAAAGTTCTGACAAAGAATGGGTGGAATATACTGATAATGGCAACTCTCGTAGTACCGTAGATTTTGAGAAAGGAGAGGCTACTATAGAAGTAATTGTTACTCAAGAAGAAAGTAAATCGGATGATAAGGTTAAGACCAAGATAGAGGATAAGCTTAAAGAATTGATTAAAAGTAGAGGCAAGACAAAAGATTATGATTCTTCTGTGGAGAAATCTGTCGAACTACAGAGTACGCCCGTCTTGGAAGAACAGATCAAAACACCTTCTGGAGAAATAGTAACGGAAGAGAATGCGGAAGTGGCAGTGAAGGAAATTGTAGATGAACTTAAGATTGAGAAAAAAATTATTCAAGGCGATGATGGAAAGGATAGGGAAGTGGTGACGGTGAAACTTGATCTGGCGCCGGATCATATCAGGACAAGAGCCGAGAAATATAAGGAAGCAGTAGAAAAATATTGTAACAAATACAATGTCGATCCTGCGATGGCATATGCTGTGATGCATACGGAGTCGTCCTTTAATCCAAAGGCAAAGTCGCATGTTCCTGCATACGGATTGATGCAGATTGTCCCGACATCAGCAGGAAGAGACTGCGCCATGAGCCTTAAAAAACCTTTTTCAAAACCAACAGCTAATTATTTATACGAGCCTGAAAATAATATTGAAATGGGAGTTCATTATTTGTATCTGTTGAAAAAACGTTATTATACAAAAGTCGAAGACCTTGATAGTCAAAATCTTTGTGTGATAGCGTCATATAATACTGGAGCAGGAAATGTGGCACGAGCATTAAGAGGTGATACAAATATCGCTAAGGCAATACCTCAAATTAATGCGATGCCGTATGATGAACTTTTTAAATATTTTGAAAGAAAACTGCTTCCTGAAACACAAAATTATATAAGAAAAGTGACAGAGCGTATGAAAGAATACGACAAATGGATGAAATAATTGTTTAACCATAAAAATTTAAAAAATGAAGAAAGTTATCTCAACAAAGAATGCTCCAGGAGCAATCGGACCTTACAGTCAAGCTATTGAAGCTAATGGTATGTTATTTATCTCAGGACAGATTCCTATCGATCCTGCAACCGGTAATATCGTAGAAGGTGGTATTATCGAACAGACAGAACAAGTGATGAAAAATCTTAACGGCATCCTTACAGAAGCTGGTTACACATTCGATAATGTTGTTAAATCAACATGTTTGCTCAGCGATATGGCTAATTTCGCCGCTATGAATGAAATATACGGTAGATGCTTTACACAAAATCCTCCGGCAAGAGCCGCTTTCGCTGTTAAAACACTTCCTAAAGAAGTTTTGGTAGAAATTGAAATGATCGCTGTTAAATAAAAATGTCAATTATGAAGAGATTAGCCTTTTTAACAATAATACTCTTCGCTATATTCGCTTCCTCCTGCGATGGCCCGCTGCCAACGGCAGAAATAGATAAAGACCTGATAGTAGGAAGATGGATGACCTCCGATGAGATGTACTTCGAGGTTTATAACAGCGATGGTACAGGAAAAGAATGGGATCTTAAAGATGACGTTCAAGAAGATGAGGCTATCCCTTTTACATGGGAATTTAGCGAAACTTCCGATGATTCATTCATAAAATATTACGAAATGGAAATAGGAGGTATAGTGCCTCAATATTGTAATATCTTAGAATTATCATCAACAAAATTTAAATATAATAACGAAGGATTAAGAGCTACATATAACCTTATAAGAGCTAATTGATTATGAATAAAACACTGAAAATCACCTTGATAAGCCTGGCTTCGGTATTGGGACTTATCCTTATAGTATTATTATTAGGCTGTTGGCTGATACTTACACCTGCGCGACTGACTAATATAGTGCGTAATCAGGCACCAAATTTCATCAGTTGTGACTTTTACATAGAACAAGCCGACATCACATTGTTCAAATCCTTCCCTAATATAGGGCTGGAAATAGATGATGTCACACTCGTTAATCCTATGAAAGACAGTCCCTCCGATACCTTGGCATATGTCAATAAATGTGTGATTTCAGTGAATATTAAAGAATTTCTCAAAGAGAATAATATCATAATTAATGAATGTAGGCTTAATGAAGGCTATATAAATCTATTTACTGATAATCAAGGTGCTACAAACCTTGATATATTTCCTCCTTCAGAACCTGACACCATTCCGAATGAGTCGGAATTTACATACGGAATAGATCTTTCATTGCTCAAAATGAATGATGTATCTGTAAATTATACAGACCTTACGAATGGTATGTGCGCCAGCTTGGACGATATTTCTCTAATGGCAAAAGGTAATATGAAAGCCGATAATCTTGCTGGAGAACTAAGCCTGTCGCTGAAGAAGATGTTTTATTCTCAGACGACAGACTCCTTGTCGATGGCTGTAAGATTGGATGAATTTAAAGTGGAAGGCGATGGTGAAATGATTGGCGATGATGTCAAAGCTAAGCTGAAACTGTCTTCTTCCACTTTATCTTACGAATCAGCGGAGCAATTGGCTGTGATGAATTCTGTTAATGTCGCATATGCTGGCGATATTAATAATAATTTCGACCATATTGATGGCTCTGTAACTCTTTCTCTCGATGATATGTCATTCTCCCTAGGGAATGAATTGCTTCTGAATAAGGCGGATATTAATGTAAAATTACCTCTGAATGCTACGCTGAGTACAATGGATATAGAATTAGGTGAATCACAGCTGGCATTGAATAATATTGTCGTAGATCTTATTGGAAATGCTATGATTTCTGAAAATGAAGATGTTGTTGTCGATCTGCGAATAAATACTAATACCTTAATAGTTGAAGAAATCATTGATCTGATACCAGAATCAATGAAAGAAGACTTACTTGACGGCATGGATGTAGGCGGCGAGCTTAAACTGGCTGCTAATGTGAAAGGATTGTATAATGCTAATTCCATCCCTGCTGTCAATGCTGAAATACAATATGAAAACGGTACATTCTCAATGCCGGAGATGCTGCCGTATCCACTCACAAATATGAATACTTCTCTTGACGTTGACCTGAACCTCAACGATAAGTCTGATATAAATGTCAAATACCTGAAAGCTAATATGTCAAATTCTAATATCTATCTCTCTGGAACAGTGAAAGATGTCATGGATAAGATGTATTGTAATATCAATCTCAAGGCGAATGCCGATATTGATGAGCTTCAAGACTTTATTCCTGAAGGTATAGATGCACATGGAAAAGTGACCCTCAAACTTGCTGCTGCTGTTGATAACGAGCAGATTACTAGTATGAATCTGATGGATTCTAAGATTAATGCAGAACTTCAATGGAAAGATATGAATCTGGTATATTTCGATACCATCAGCGCGGTCGCTGATCATATTGACGTAAAACTCAGTCTGCCTAACACCTCTTCAGAGGAATTGACAAATAGCTTGGCTGCCCTCAATATTAGTGGTACTTCTCTCGATGCTAGAGTGTCGGATATGATAGTGGCAGCTCTTAAGGATTATAAGATTGATGCTCAGATTTCTAATGTTCTTAGCGAGACTGAAGCTGTTTCTGTCTATGCTGATTATGATCTCTCAAGGCTTGATTTTAATATGGATGATATAAATCTTTTCATTAACAATCCTTCCGGAAGTCTTGCAATGTTTGCTGAAAATGATAGCGATGATGCTTCTTATATAGCAGTATATTCTGGTGATAGCCTTTCTTTTATGATGGGTGAAGAGATGAGCTTCGCGACAGAGTCGCTTGATTTTAATGTATCGGCTGATTATGACGATGATCAAGAAGATATACTTCTGAAATGGAACCCGCATGCTGGTGTAAGACTTAGTCAGGCTGTTTTCTCTATGAGTGATATTGAAATGCCAATATATATTCCATCTATTGATTTCCAGTATGATACAACGGGAATCGTGATAAATAATAGTAGTATCCTTATGGGTAATTCCGACTTTGCTTTAAAAGGAAAGCTAACTAGTGTCGATGAGTTTATCAGAAAAGAAGACCTTCTCAGAGGTAATCTCGACTTTACTTCACATTATACCGATGTTAATCAGCTGATGGAACTCTTTAGTGGTATGGGTGATACTACAGTAATGGCAGAGGAGATGCCTGTGACAGATACTATTCAAAAAGCCGATGATCCTTTTATGGTGCCGTTGGGACTTGATATAACCTTAAATACAAAGATTGATAAGGCTCTGGCTGGAAATATGAGGTTGAATAATGTGGGTGGCGGACTTACAGTAAAAAATGGTGTTCTGGTGCTTCAAGAAATGGGCTTCACTAGCGATGCCGCTACAATGAAAGTAACAGCTATGTATAAGTCACCAAGGAAAAACCACCTGTATCTTGGCTTGAACCTGCATCTGTTGGAAATAGATATCGCTGAAATGATAGACCTTATCCCAGAACTCGATACATTGGTGCCGATGCTTAAATCATTTGCAGGTAAGGCTGAATTCCATTTCGCGGCGGAAACATATCTTAAATCAAATTACGAACTGAAAATATCAACGCTCAGAGGAGCAACAGCAATACATGGAAAAGATCTCGTAGTCCTTGATAATGAGACATATCGTAGAATAGGACGAATCCTGGCATTTAAAGATAAAAAACATAATGTCATAGATAGCTTGAATGTGGAAATTACTGCATTCAAAAATGAAATCGATGTGTATCCTACTCTTATTGCCGTAGATAAATATGAGGCTCTGATACAAGGCCGTCACAATCTTAACATGACATTCGACTATAGAATGGGAATGTCAAATCCTCGACTGATAAACTGGTTGGGCATTTGGATAAAAGGTGATGAGGACGATATGAAATTTAAGGTTAAACTTAAGAAAAATCTCGACCTCGACGAACCTAGAGGTAGTGCGGAAGATGTATATCTCATGGAAGAAATCAAGAGACTTAAAAATCTTATATACAATTCTTTAAAAGATTAATGTTGAGAAAAGAATTGTTCAGTAATATCATCAGATTGAGCCTTGGTGGCATGTTTGTCATAGCTGCCATACTTAAATTGTTGTCAATAGATGAGTTTGAAATATATATTTACAGCTTTAATATTTTTAACTTTTTGATAACAACTGTCTTATCTAGATTGTTGATAGCAGGTGAATTCTTGCTGGGCTTATTCCTGATGTTAAAAATCCATTACAAAACCACATGGAAAATAGTTTTCGCACTGATGGCGTTTTTTACGTTATTCCTGATTTACACCGCTATATTCAGGAATGACGAGAATTGCCATTGCTTCGGTGACTTTGTTAAACTTAATCCTATAGAGTCTATAGTAAAGAATGTGCTTGTTATGGTTTTATTGCTTCTCGAAAGACAAAGATTTCAGTCGCAGACAGAATATTCCAGAATATTCATTTGTTCCTTGTCTGTGATTGCAGTCTTATTACCTTTTATTATAAGTCCGATGGATTCTATCTATAACAGAATCTATTCTGGTGATGACAGAATAAGCACCATAGATTTCTATGAGGCAATAGATGAAGTGGTGGAAATAAATTTCTCTGATGAAAATGTTTTCGATTCAACGGCAGTTTTAAACCTTGATGATGGAAAATATCTCGTCGCTTTTGTCAGTGCGGGATGTAAGTATTGTAAACTTGGCGTTCAAAAACTTTCTATGATTATGAGGAATAAAGGTATGGATACCGATAAGGTCAAGATTCTTATTTGGGGAAGTGTTGAAGGAATAAAGAGATTTAGGGAAGAGACTCTTACTGAAGAGTATTCGTATTGGCATATACTTCCTAATATGTCTATTGATATTACTTATGGAAAATTTCCTGTTTTTGTTTGGATTGAGGATAAAAATATCGTCAATATCGGAAATTTTCGCGATATTGACGATAAACTGAATTTTATGGAGTAAATTTTATTTATTGTTTTTACTAAATAATGTTATAAGGGCACTTCCTAATATTCCTGCACATAATGAGCCGCTTAGTACGGCAATCTTACCCAAAGAACGTAGATGTTGTGTTAATTCAGGAGCTAATTCTCCAAACGATAATGTATCGACAAAGATTGACATTGTGAAGCCGATACCGCCTAGGCAAGCTACTGCAAATAACATTTTCCATGATGCTCCCGCAGGCATCTCCCCGACCTTTAACTTAATGGCAATCCAGCTGGCAAGAGTGATGCCAATAGGTTTTCCTAATAATAATCCGAAGAAGATGCCGATGCCTACAGATCCTATTTCTGGAGAAAACTGGAAGAAGTTGAAATAGCTCAAATCTGGTATTTCAACACCTGCATTCGCTATGGCAAAAATAGGCATGATTAAAAAGTTGACCCAAGGATTTAAGGCATGCTCCAAGCGATAACTCATTCCGACAGTTCCTCTGGCGACATGGCTGATGTTTCTCAGGCATGTTCGTTGGTGGAAATTGGGTGAGATGTCGTTATCTTGATATTTATAAATCAAATTGATGTATTTGGCGTTCTTCTTTTCAAAATAAGGACGAGAGTAACGAGCGTCCATTGGTATCATCATTGCCATGACGACACCCGACATGGTTGCATGTATGCCTGCATAGTAGAATAAGAACCATACCGCGATGGCAGGTATCAGATAAAATATCATGCGTTTCTCGCCATATTTGTTGAGTAAAAACACCAATACCAAAATCAATGCTGCTATAAGTAACAATACAAGATTTACCTTGCCGCCATAGAAAAATGCTACAACCAGAATGGCTCCAAGGTCATCGGCAATTGCTAGTGCTGTCAGGAATATCTTTAATGATACAGGCACTCTGTCACCTAATATCGACATGATTCCTACCGCAAAGGCGATGTCGGTAGCTGTAGGAATTCCCCATCCGCTTGCGGCAGAGGTGCCATGGTTGACGCATGTGTAGATCAATGCAGGTAAAAGCATTCCGCCCATGGCTGCTATCACAGGAAGCAAAGCCTTTTTCATGTTTGATAACTCGCCACATACAATCTCCCTCTTGATCTCAAGACCAACAGTGAAGAAAAATACTACCATCAAAATGTCGTTGATAAATTTTTCAACGGTCATGTCTTTAGGGAAAATCCAATTAATGGCTCTTACACCTGTCTCAGCATCAATAGGACTTTGTATCGACATTGAGAGGCTGGTGTGTAAGATTGCATGATAAATCTCTTTTGTAAATGGCAAATTAGCCAATAACATCGCGATGATTACACTTATCATTAGCAAACCACCCGACATCCATGGCTTGCTCATGAGACGCATTCTTCCAAGTTCATTGATGTAACGACGCTTGATACGTGAATAATGAGGAATAATTTTCATAATCTTTTTCTTTAATATTGTAAAAATACTGTAATACTACTCGTTTCGGACTGCAAAAGTAGTAAATAAAGGCATTGAAAAAAAATTTAAAAATAAAAAAAAACTTATTCAAAAAAGATGTATCTTTGCATCCGTAAATGATGGGGCATTAGCTCAGTTGGCTAGAGCGTTTGACTGGCAGTCAAGAGGTCATGAGTTCGATTCTCATATGCTCCACGATATTTGAATATGAATGCTGATAACATATAGAAATAGTATAGTTGTCAGCATTTTTTTTATTCTTTTTTATTTTTTATCTGAAAAACTATTAAATTTGCATTCAATTAGCGTAATTAGTTATAAAATTTTTCAATATGGATTCTTCGGTATTAAAATTCTCGGATATAGTATCTGCACGTAGCACTCTTAGAGGAGTGGCAAAAAATACAACTCTATTGCATTCCAAGTCATTTTCCAGAATGGCGGATGCGAATATTTATTTGAAATTGGAGAATATGCAGACTACTGGCGCTTTTAAGGTCAGAGGTGCATACAACAAATTAGCAAATCTTTCTCAAGAAGAGAGAGAAAAAGGGGTAGTTGCCGCTTCTGCTGGTAATCATGCTCAAGGCGTGGCTTTCTCAGCTACAAAATTAGGGATGCAAAGTACTATCTTTATGCCTATTTTTACACCTCCGTTAAAGGTTTTGGCAACTAAAGGTTATGGAGCTAATGTAGTCTTGATGGGCGATTCGTTTGACGATGCGTTTGCTGGTTCGCAGGAATATGCAAAAGAACATAATGCTACATATATTCATCCTTTCAACGATCCGCTTATTATCGCAGGTCAGGGAACAATAGGTCTGGAAGTTTATGAACAGATTCCAGATGTAGATGCCATCATAGTTCCAATTGGTGGAGGTGGACTTATAGCTGGTATTGCAATGGCGATCAAGGAAATGAATCCTAAAGTTAAAGTTATAGGCGTTAATGCGGCAGGTGCTGCTTCAATGGTGGGATCTCTAAAAGCTAACGAGATAATAACTTTACCATCTGTATCTACAATAGCTGATGGTATTGCGGTTAAAACTCCAGGTAACCTTACATTCGACCTGGTGCAGAAATATGTTGATGATGTCGTCACAGTGACAGATACAGAGATAGCTCATACAGCATACCTTATGTTACAAAGAGCTAAGATCTTGGCTGAGCCAGCTGGCGTAACCTCAGTGGCAGCAGCATTGTTTAAAAAAGCTAATCTTAAAGGTATGAACGTGGTGCCTGTAGTCAGTGGCGGTAATATCAATATGCAGATCCTTGAACAGATCATTGAGAAAGGCATGGTGGAAGAAGGTCTCAGAGCTTGTATAAGAGTGATAATTCCTGACCAATCCGGTGAACTTAAGAAGATATTATCTATATTCGAAGGCTTAAAAGTTAATATATATGATATCAATCATGAACGTTCTTCAAGTAGTGTCGAAGTAGGTAAGACATTGTTAACCATAAAGATGAATCTTCAAAATAAAGAACAACTGAAGACCATCATCAATATGTTAAAAGAATATGGACTGCGTTGCGAAATAGTCAGTTAATATCATTATTATGTCGAAAATAAATAAAGTTTTAGGCTATCTTATTATTCTGTGTATCTGTTTTATAACAGTAAAGGTCTTGTACGAGAAACATAAGGAAAGTCAGAAACTGCAACAGCCTAAGTATGAACTCATTCTTTCTTTGGATGATGTGAAAGCTTATTATCCTGATGCTGATAGCCTGTCTTTGGAAGATGTCTCTTTGTATTATATATTCGAAAATCATGAGGTTATAGGAAAAGTGCTTAATACTTCCCCATATAGTGATGATATTTATGGCTATAATGGAACAGTACCTTTGACGATCTTTTTTGATGAAAAGGATAAGATTTTTGAGATAGAAGCTTGCGAGAATAGGGAAACCCGTAGCTATATGAATAAGGTGATTAATAGTGGATACCTTGATCGTTGGGATGGTCTTACTGCTGAAGAATCACTGAATCATCATGTGGATGCGATCAGCGGTTGTACTTTTACCTCAAAGGCTATCTCTCAATCTGTTCAGATTAGAATGCAAGAGTTTTCAAAACAAAAGGCTAACCTGAACTCTTGGGATATGAAACTTCTTGTACGACAAATATGTATCCTTGTCACTACAATATTAGCTTTGATATGTTTCTTTAATCCTCAGAGAACCAAAAGATTACGATTGCTAGTGCTGCTTTTGTCTGTTTTTGTGTTAGGATTGTGGACTAATAGTCTTTTGTCTTTGGCTTTATTCTATAATTGGTTAACAAACGGCATCTCATTATCGATACAGATACCTATTTTAATAGTGGCTTTGTTGTCGATAATATTACCTCTGATAAGTAAAAAATCTTTCTACTGTCAGTACTTGTGTCCATTTGGTGCTTTACAGGAGTTCGTAGGAAAGATTAAGGGAAAGAAGGTGATAATATCGGCTAAGTTTTTTAAGATTATTTTTTTAGTTAGAAGACTTATATTGTTGTTACTTTTGATATTAGTAGCAATAGGAACGGGATTAGATTTATCAAGTATAGAGCCATTCCCGATATTTAATTATCAGTCTATAGGTTTTGGAACGGCTGTTTTTGCGGCAGTGATTATAATTGCATCAATATTTTTCAATAAGCCGTGGTGTAATTATCTATGTCCTACGGGAACATTATTGGAGATTTTCAGAAGAAGGGGCTGAGCTTGTATGGCGATATAACTGAATTCGACTTATGTTTCTCGACATATAAATAAAGGTGACCTGGATTATCCAAGTTACCTTATTTGATTTATGATTCAATACTTATTATTGAACATTGATTTTTCTAACGATGATATTGTTATCTTGTTGTATTGTCAAGAAGTACATACCGCTTTCTAAGCTTTCAACATTGATTGAAGAATTTTGAACGTCAGCGATGTTGATTCTGCTTACTAAACGACCAGCGATGTCGGTGATAGTCGCTGTTGCTGCACCTGACAATTCTGTTTCGATATAGATTGTAGATGAAGCTGGGTTAGGATAAATTCTAACATTGAATACAGATACTTCGTTAATATCAAGAGTTCCCATGTGGAATGTTAATGTTTCTGATTGTTCAGATTCGTTACCATTGTTGTCAACTGTAGTTACATATACTGTATAGTCTGTATTTTCTTCTACATCGAGTACAACTTCAGCACCATTAACAGTGTAAGCGACTTCGTCAGAGTTTACGAAGACGTTGAAGTGGCTAAAGTCGTTCATTTCAGGCATATCCCATCTTACAGGAACGTAGAGGCGGTTGCCTAAGATGTCTTCATCAACGCGGAGGTTTTGTGGAGCTTCTGGAGTTTCGTCATCTGTGAAATATTTGAATGTGTCATATCCAACTGGATCGAATGTATCGATATTGTTGTATGGCCAGTAAGCATGATATTCAGAACCGCTTGATCTGTAGAACATATAAACGCTGCTTTCTTCGTTATCGCCTGTGGTGATTTGGTGATCTTCATTACCGAATTCCAATACGAATTCACCTGTTACATGTCCTGCTGCACTTGAGAATGCTACTTCAGCACCTTGAATGTCAATAACATCGCCTACTGCGCCGCCTTCATAGATAGGACGATATTGGAGGATGCCTGTTCCGCCTGAATATTTGAACCAGTAGTTACCTTCTGAGTTGTCGTTGTTGCCTTGAGCAGGATATGTATGGTCGTTGTTATCGTCGAAGTATAATGCTAAACAGTCGTTTTCTGAGAGTTCTGTATCGAGGAAGTCTTCGATAGCCATGTATAATTTATCACCGTCTGTTTTGAGATATAAATATACAGAACCTACAGGGTCGATGCCTTCTGTGATACCTGTGAAGTCGGAGATGTCAACTTTGAAAGCGTCGTTCCATTCGTCAGCTGATAAAGTACCGTCGATTGTAGGAGCGCTGCCGTTATAGACCTCTATTGTTTCTACCAAGAAAGCTGTTGAAACATAACCTTCTTCTACATTTGATAATGGAGTTTCTGTATTGCCTGGTAAAGCTGCTGTTACAGCATAGTAATATGTAATTGTAGGAACAGCTGTTTCATCTGTGAATGTTGTTTCGTCTGTACCAACTGTTGCTAATACTTCTGTGAAAGTAGCGTTGATGTTGTCTTTACGATAGATATTGTAACCTTCGAATGAGTCTTGGAAAGCATCCCAGCGGAGTTCAACTGTGTTGAATGAGCCTTTTGATGCATAGAGGTTTTGAATTGGAGCTCCGACAGGTTCCAAAGTTGCTTCAATTGTTGTTGCTTCGCCTGCGTTGATTTCAACATCAGATAATGTTTGTGATATGAAACCTATCTTAGAGATTGTTACATCATAAGTTCCTGCAGGGATATATTTTACATTAAATTCACCATCAGTGTTGGTATAGCAATAATATGAATCCAGACCTTCTACTGTTACTAAAGCACCGCTATAATCTTCTACTTGGTTTAATGTGATGACACCATCGAGATTTCCTGCGTATGTAGGAATAGAGTGGATTAAGTATGCGTTACCGCCCCAACCCATTTCATAGGAGTGACAACCTTTGCCTGTTGCTACTGCATAGGCTCCGTCATCGGTGATGTCAACAGCGTTCATTGAACCAGGGGTATTAACGCCCATTAAAGGAGTGCTGCTTTCGCGACGATAGATGATGAAGTCTGATGTTGCGTGGTTCATAGGTCCGTCGCTTGCTACAGCGATGAGAGAACCATCAGCGCTGATGTCAATGTTGTTTACAGGACCATCAGTTTGAGCTGACCAGATTGGAGTGCCAGAGTAGTTTTCGAAAACGAAAACATAGCCGTCATAACCACTGTCGATAAAACCTAAGGTACCTAAAGCTATTGTTGAACCATCAGCTGAAACGGCACAACCATAACCCCAGCAGCTGCTTTCTCCCGGCATAGTGAGATTAGCAGACCATACTTCTTCGTATTGTTCGCCATTCCACTTTCTGAGATAACCTTTGCCATTGAAATCGCACCATGCCATGTATGTACCGTCTTGGCTTAAGCCTGGAGCTTGTTTAGGACTGTTTTGATAGTAATAAATGTCATCTTGGATGACGTCGCCTGTTTCAGGATCTAAAACGAAGAGTGTGTTAGTGCCAGCACATGTAACAATTAATCTGTTTTGATCTTCGTCAATATTCATACCAACGATATTGTTTGGTAATATTGTTGTCCATTCAGCTGATGAAGCTGTCTTACCATAATAAGCAATTGTTGTCTCTGTATCGCTTGTTGCATAAGCCAAGAAAGCGCCTTCGCCGTCAGGTCTTGTTACACATTTTGACAATGGACCTGGATTTATGGTGTTGATGATATTACCATCAATGTCTAGGAAGTTAGCTGTGTTATTCTCTAAAATGACAGATAATGAACCAGCTTTATTTGTGTGCATAAATGGCCAGTCAGCTGTTGTAGGGAAATTCCATACTACTTCGCCATCTGTGTTGATGTATTCAACTCTTGTGTCATTTGTTTCCCAACGAACGATAACATCGCCGTTTTCCATGACGAATGAATTCATACCGATGCCATATTCTTCGGCTTTGTGCCAGATAATTTCAGCGTCAGCTCTTGTGACGTGATTAGATTTTTGTACTGTTACCTCTGTTGAGGTCTCTGTGCTTGTTCCTGTTGTGGATGTCACAGTTTTTACGCCTACTTGGGCGCTAGCGCCAAAAGTCATAGCTAAAAGCGCTGCAGATAATAAAATCCGTTTCATTTTTTAAATTTTTTAATTAATAAAATTGTTAATTTAAAGATTTGCCTTAAAATATTCAGTTATTTTATTAATAAGATGGGCTCTGTCAGGACCCATGACATTATGATCGTGGCCAGGATAAACGAAGTAGTCAATCTGTTTGCCGTTGTGAATACAGTTTTCAATAAATACTAAAGAATGCTGCCATACGACAACAGGGTCGGTGGTGCAATGAATAATCATTAATTTACCTTCGAGTTTATCGGTTTTGTTCTCTAGACTTGTAAGTTCATAGCCTTCAGGATTCTCTTCAGGTGTATCCATGTAACGTTCTCCGTACATTATCTCGTAGTATTTCCAATCCATGACAGGACCACCTGCTGTTGAGACTTTCACATCTTCAGGGTAGTGAATCTTCATGTTAGTACTCATGAATCCGCCATAGCTCCAGCCATCGGTGCCAATACGGTCGGCATCTACGTATGGTAATGACTTGAGATAATCGATACCTACTTTCTGGTCGCGCATCTCTGCCTGACCGCACTGACGATGAATGACTTGCTCGAATGCCTCGCCTCTGTCAGCGGAACCTCTGTTGTCTAAAGTGAAAACGATAAATCCTTCTTGTGATAAATAATGTAAATATATACCTGCATCGGCAGTCCATGAATCGGTGATCATCTGTGCATGAGGACCTCCATAAACATAGATGATGACAGGATATTTCTTGTTAGGATCGAAGTTATAAGGCTTGATCATACGTGTGTATAAAGTTTGTCCGTCTTCAGCCTCCAATGTGCCTAACTCGATGGTGCCTATATTGTAATTCTTCAGTGGATCTTCAGCTTCATGTAAACGCTTTACAAAATTACCGTTAAGATCCATAATGTCAACATTTCTAGCCACATCGGTGCTGGAATAATTGTCGATGAAATATCTTCCTGAAGCGCTCACGCTAACATTGTGTGTACCATGTTCTTTCGTGATTTTAACTTTCTTGCCATTCTTTATATTGACCTTATAAAAATGACGTTCCAAAGGACTGACTTCTGTTGATGTATAATAAACGTTTTCGCCTTTTTTGTCGAAACCATAGAACAATGTCACTACGAAATCGCCTTTTGTGATTTGTTTGGCTTCTTTAGTGATGGTGTTATGTTTCCAAATGTGGTAGAAACCGTCGCGTTGAGCTAACCATACAAATTCTTCGTTGTTATTAGGTAAGAAATGTGCTGGTCCTACAGGTTCTACATATTGTTCATCTGTATCTTCAAAAATTGTTTGAAGGTATTCCCCGTTTATGGTGCTGTATTCGTTAAATTTAAGATGATTTTGTCCGCGATTAAGAACACCGATATAGATCTTTTCATTGTCGGGATTCCATGTTATGGCTGTAAGATACTGGTCTTCAGGCTCGCCTGTCTTTATCATTAATTCTTTTCCTGTTTCAAAATTATAAACGTGTAATTTTACGATGTGGCTTGTCATACCTGCCATCGGATATTTTATTGGCTTTGAAGTTGCTACGCGTTCTGTTATATCGACCAAAGGATAATCTGTAACCATTCTTTCATCCATATTGTAGAATGCTAGTTTCATTCCGTCTTCCGACCAGAAAATACCGCCGTCAATAGCAAATTCATTGCGGTGAACTGATTGTCCCGCCACAACATTTTCAGGATTGTATGTGATTTGGATCTGATTCTCGCCGTCAGCGACATATAAGTTATTGTCGATAGTATAAGCGACTTTTAATGTTGGTAGGGCTACTGTCATATTTTCAGCTTCAGTAGGCATTGATGTTATCTTGCTGATACTTTTTGATTTAATGTCAAGAAGATTGAGATTTATCATGTTGTTCTTCTTGTCCATACTGTAATAATAAGCTTTGTTGTTGTCAATCCAGCTGAGATTAGGGATACGTCTGACGCTATCCAATCCTGCTTGGTTGAGGTAGCTGTTAACTTGGTCAAGGGTTAAGAAAACGTTTGCGTTCTTTCCGTTAACCTCTTGGATCATAAGGTTATTCGGATTTTCCTTATCTGGGAAGATATATTTGTCGGTATTAGCTAACCATTTAACATTCATACCTCTAGGATAGACTTCATAATTAAGATAAGCTGCATCTTCGGGAGTGAGCATCTTTTTCTCTTGTGCTATTGTTGTTGATAAACAGATGTTTATCGCGACTAATAAAAAGAATAATTTCTTCATGATATAATTTTTTGAGTTAATAATCTATTCTATGCGTTATGTACCGCATCGGCAAACTCTTGTAATTTGTCGATATTTTTTTCTAGTACATTTCCTACAACCACTATATCTGCACCTGCTTTTGCTGCTGCCGCTGCTTTTTCTACAGTGTTAATTCCTCCACCGACAATAAGTGGAATGCTGATGGTGTTTTTTACTTTATAAATCATCTCGTTGGAGATGGGATTGATAGCGCCAGAACCTGCATCCATATAAATGACTTTTAGCCCCAACATCTCTCCTGCAAGAGCTGTACACATGGCAATATCGTCTTTGTCGTGTGGAATAGGAGTGGTGTTGCTCATATATGATACTGAGGTCTGACGACCGCTGTCAATAAGCATGTAACCAGTTGGAATTATCTCATTGCCATATAGTTTTAGATATGGAGCCGCAATTACATGACGACCGATAAGCATCTCAGAATTACGACCAGAAATAAGTGATAGTAATAAAAAGCCATCGCACCACTTGCTGATTTGCAATGAATTGCCTGGAAAAATTAAAACAGGTATGTCGGAATGTTTCTTGATTAATCTGATACAATTATCCAAACTGTCGGTAGTTAATAAACTTCCACCAACAAAAAATAAATCAACACCAACCTCATTCGACCTCTCTACAATCTCAATAATCTGATCATCAGTGGGTTTGTCAGGATCAATTAGAACAACAAATTTTTTTCTTGAACTCTCGGATAATATGCTATATACACTCATTCTGACACTGGTTTACATACAAAGTGCGAAAATAAAATTTTTTTTTGTATTTGTGATGTTTTTTCTCCAATTTTTTTGACTATTTTAGCAATAATTTTTAATGCTATTTTACCTTAAATCATGGCAGGAATATACATCCATATACCATTTTGCAAAAGTAAATGTGCTTACTGCAATTTCTTTTCTCTGGCTTCTGAGAAGAGTATGAATAATTTTGTTGAAGCTTTGCTTAATGAAATAGATTGTCGTAAGGATTATATTGATAATGAAGAAGTTAAAACCATATACTTCGGTGGTGGAACACCTTCTCTCTTGCCTGTGTGTTTTATCGATAAGATTTTGAATAAGATTAATAAAATCTATAATATTTCGCCCAAAGCAGAGATAAGTCTTGAAGTGAATCCTGATACTGTTAACAGAGAAAGACTGATGGATTATAAAACATTAGGCATAAACAGGATAAGTGTTGGGATTCAGAGTTTTTTTGATGATGATTTAGAATATTTGAGTAGAAAACATGATTCTAAGCACGCTCTTCAGCTGATAGATGATTTGAAAGCTGTTGGTTTTGAGAAACTTACTCTTGATTTAATATATGGTATTCCTACTCAGACAGAGGAAAAATGGAATAAGAATCTGGACATATTTTTTTCTACGGGCATTACGCATCTCTCGGCATATGCTCTTACCGTTGAGCCAAAGACGATTTTGGGACAGAAGATAAAAAATGGCGTCTTGAAGAATGTTAGTGAGGAAGATGCCGTAAATCATTATAGGATTCTTGTTAGAAGAGCCAAAGAAGAAGGCTTTGAGCATTACGAAATATCGAATTTCGCCAAGCCTTCATATCGGTCTCAGCATAATAGTATTTATTGGAATGATGAGCCTTATTTAGGTTTTGGACCTTCGGCTCATTCATATAATGGAGTTTCTCGCCAATGGAATATTTCTAATCTTTCCCAGTATATAAATTATATGGGGATGTCTGATGAAATCGTTGAGAAAGAGATACTTAGTATCGAAGATAAATATAATGAATATGTTATGACTTCGCTGCGGACATCATGGGGCTGTAATGTGGATAGAATATCGGAGAAATATGGTGATAAGTACTCGCGTCATTTCATGAAAAACATCCAAGGATATTTGGAATCTGATAAGATGCTTCAAGATGATAAGCGTTATTTTCTGACTGACGAAGGTATGTTGTTCGCTGATGGAATTGCAGCAGATTTATTTTTCTAATAATGTGATTGATAGCATATTTTTACTTATTTTTGAACCCGAGAAATAAACGTGATAATCAACCTTGTAAATGACTAGTTATGAGTAAATTCCGTAAATTTATGACCATATCTCTGCTAATTATTGCATTGATAATAGCCGCTTTCGAATTTTATAGAACGGTCTATTACGCAGTGATAACCTCAATGAGGCAGATGTATTCTGGCTATTTATGGCTAGGAGTGGGATTTCTGGTTTATTTGATCTGTCATAGATTCTTCTTTAGAAAAAACATAGATATTATGCAGACTATGTCGCATGAAGGTGCGCACATGCTTGTCGGTGCTCTCTTTCTGAGAAGAAAAATCTATCAATTTAATGCTAAATCAGCCGATACTCTCACGTATGGTGATAATACTCTCGGTTTCGTAAGTAGTTCCAGAAGAGGTAATCGCATCAATATTCTATCTACATTGGCTCCTTACATGCTCCCATATCTTACTTTCCTGTTGTTCTTGTTCAGACTCATGATCAAGGACGAATGTCTGCCGATTATTGACGTCGTTATTGGTTTTAGCTTGATGTTTTATTTTTTCTGCTGGAAAAAAGATACTCGCCCCGATCAATCTGACATCCAACTTTGCGGGGTCTTCCTTTCTTATCTTTACATCATAACATTTCTGCTCTTCAATATGTCATTGATAATTTATGCCTTAAGTGGTGGTATGACGGATCCTATGAATATCTTTGGAGCAATAGAGCATTATTTCGTACAAACATGGAATGATGTCTTGATGGTGGTGGATTTAATTAGGAATTAGGAATTAGGAATTAGGAATAGTTATTAATCAAAAATAGATAAACAAATGAAAATTAAGAATTTAGTGATGATTTTAGCATTGGCGGCTGTAACAGTTGGCTGTGCTGATAAGCCAAAACAAGAAACTAAAAAAGAAGTGAAAGAAACTAATTACTCTGAGCTCACAAAGCAATACGCTAAGGTTAAGCTGACCTCAGACATCAGTCATTTGTCTGACAACGAGAAACAGATGTTGAACTATCTCTATGAAGTTGGTAATATCATGGACGATATTTTCTGGACACAACAATTCGGTGGTGATAAAGAAACTTTTTTGAACTCAATTCAAGACCCTGATGCTCGTCTCTTCGCAGAAATTAACTATGGTCCTTGGAATCATTTTGATGGTCTCGCTCCATTCCTTCCTGAATATGGTGAAATGCCTGCAGGCGCTGGCTTTTATCCAGCTGACATGACAAAAGAAGAATTCGAAGCATGGGATAATCCTGATAAGACAAGTCTTTATACTTTAGTGAGAAGAGACGAGAAAGGCAACTTGCAATCAGTATGGTATCATGATGCATACGCTGAGCAAATACAAAAAGCCGCTAAATTATTAGAAGAAGCTTCTAAGCTTGCCGGTGATAAAGAATTTGCTGATTATTTGTCATTAAGAGCAAAAGCCTTATTGAGTGACGATTATTTTGAAAGCGACATGGCTTGGATGGATGTCCGTAACAATAATGTAGATTTCGTTGTCGGTCCAATTGAGAATTATGTTGATGCTCTTTATGGCTACAAAGCTGCTCACGAAGCTTTCATCTTGATCAAAGACCATGCTTGGAGCAAGCAACTTGCTCATTATGCGGAGCTTCTTCCTGAATTACAGACACAGCTTCCTGTGGCACCAGAATATAAAGCAGAAAAACCGGGTGCTGACGCTGACCTCGCTGTATATGACGCTGTATTCTATGGCGGTGACTGTAACATGGCTGGCAAGACAATAGCTATAAACCTGCCTAACGACGAGCAGGTTCAGCTTCAGAAAGGAACTCGTAAATTACAACTCAAGAACGCTATGCAAGCTAAGTTCGACAATATCCTTGTTCCTATCTCAGACGTGCTCATGACTCCTGAATCACGTGAAAACATCAAATTCGAAGCTTTCTTCGCTAACGTCATGTTCCACGAAGTAGCTCATGGAATGGGTATCAAGAACACTCTCGACGGCAAAGGTACAGTGCGTCATGCTCTTAAAGAGCAATATTCAGCTATTGAAGAAGCTAAGGCTGATATCCTCGGACTCTATTTAGTTACAAAACTCTCTGAAATGGGTGAATATACAAATTCGACATTAGAAGAAAATTATACTACTTTTATGGCAGGTATCTTCCGTTCAGTACGTTTCGGTGCTTCTAGTGCTCATGGTAAGGCAAATATGCTGACTTTCAATTTCCTTGAAAAAGAAGGCGCATTCACACGTAATGAAGAAGGCTTGTATGCAATCAACTTCGAAGCAATGAAAGACGCTGTCGCTAAACTCGGCGGTGAAATCCTCAAGGCTCAAGGCGACGGTAACTACGAATTCGTCAAAGAATGGATCGCAACAGACGGCGTTATCAAACCTACATTACAAGCTGACTTAGATAAGGTAAACGGCATGGGAATTCCAACAGACATCTATTATGAAATGTCACCGGAACTCCTCATTGATAAGAATTAGGAATTATTGTAGAGACGTATCATATTACACCAATAAAAATAAATAATATGTAATATGTAATTGGTGCGTATCAAATAAAAATCGATTATAACTTAAAATAAATTAAATTACAAAATGAAAAAAACATTATTATTAGTTGCCCTTGCAGTATTATCATTAGTGGGCAAAGTACGTGCTGACGAAGGTATGTGGCTACCGATGTTCGTCGAACGTTTGAATTATGTTGACATGCAAAAAATGGGTCTTCAACTTACTCCAGAAGAACTTTACAGCATCAACAACAGTAGTTTGAAAGACGCTATCGTAGGTCTTTCAACAGGTCCTAACCCTCGTGGTTTCTTCTGTACAGGTGAAATAGTCTCACAAAAAGGTCTTTTGTTCACAAATCACCACTGCGGCTATGGTGATATTCAAAAACTCAGCACTGTAGAACACGATTATTTAACAGATGGTTTCTGGGCTAAAGATTTTAGTGAAGAATTGCCTGTCGATGGTACTTCAGTCTCTTTCTTGGTACGTATGGAAGACGTTACAGAACAAGTTCTTGCTGTCGTTAACGACACAATGGACTGGGCACAACGTAATCGCGCTATCAGAGAAAAAGCTAAGGAATTAGAAACAGCAGCTTCAGAAGACGGTAAGTATAATCCTATCATCAGCAGCTTCTTCGAAGGTAACGAATATTATATGTTCGTTTATCAAGTATATACCGACATCCGTCTCGTAGGTACTCCACCTTCATCAGTAGGTAAGTTCGGCGGCGATACCGACAACTGGATGTGGCCTCGTCATACAGGCGACTTCTCCATCTTCCGCGTTTATGCTGACGCCGATGGTAATCCAGCTCCTTATTCTCCTGAAAACGTGCCTCTCACTCCAAAACATCATCTTCCTATCAGCCTCGACGGCATCCAAAAAGATGACTTCACAATGATTTGGGGCTTCCCTGGCTCAACAGAACGTTATATGACATCTTACGGCATCGACTATAACGTCGATACTTTCTACCCAATCATCCATGAAATCTTCAAACTTCAAACAGATATCATGGACGAATTCATGCAAAAAGACGCTTCTGTAAATATCATGTATGCTGACGACAAAGCCGGTCTCGCTAATACATGGAAAAACTTCGAAGGTCAGATGATAATGCTTCGTAAGAATAAAGTCGCTGAAACTAAAGCTGAACTCGAGAATAATTTTGCAGAATGGGTAAAAGCTAACACAAACCGCGTTGAAGAATATGGTGAAGTCTTGAATACATTAGCAGAAAACTATGCTCTTATCTCAGAACTTAGTGCTTCTATCTATTATCCTAACTTCCTCACACAAACAGGTGCCATAGCAATAGCAGCTGAATTCATGGGTTATGCAGAAGCAGCTCAAGGTAAAGATAAAGAAGCTATAGCAGCAGCTGAAGAAGAACTCAAAGCTATCGATGCTGACGCTTTCTTCGCAGAAACATACAAACCATTAGAAGATAAGATGTTGGTTGAGATGTTAAAATTGTATTACAATATTTTCAACGCTGAAGCAAATCCTGATTTCTATAATTTTGTTGACAAAAAATATAAAGGCGATGTAGTAGCTTTAGCAAACGACATCTTAGACAACTCAATCTTCGCAAATGCAGAGTCAATCAAGGCTTTCATCGAAAAACCTAATGCTAAGAAAGTAGAAAAAGATCCTGCTTATATCGTTTTGAATTCTATGATCTCTCACATGATGAACGGCTTGGCACCTTATCGCATGGCAATGCAAGTGATAGACGAAAACAATCATCTTTTCGTTAAAGGTTTACGCGAATTCTACGCAGAGACACAACCAGAGAAATCTTTATATCCAGACGCTAACTCATCATTACGTATGAGCTACGGCTCAGTTCAAGATTACCAACCTGCTGATGCTATCCACTATGACTACATCTGTACAGCTAACGGTATCCTTGAAAAATATGTTAAAGGTGATTATGAATTCGATGCTCCACAAAGACTCCTCGACCTCATCGAAGCAAGAGACTTCGGTCAATATGCTGATGAAAATGGCGAGTTGGTAGTTTGCTTCCTTTCAACAAACGACATCACAGGCGGTAACTCAGGCAGCCCTATCATGAACGCTAAGGGCGAACTCATAGGCCTCGCTTTCGACGGCAACTGGGAAGCTATGAGCGGCGACGTTAACTTCGAACCAAGATTACAACGTACAATCAATGTTGACGCTCGTTACGTATTGTTCGTAATCGACAAATTGGCTGGTGCAACAAACCTCATCGAGGAATTGACAATCGTAAAAAGCGAACCACAAACAGAAGAAACTGTTGAAATGACAGTTGAAGAATAATTATCAGTTATAAGCTATGAGCGGTGAGCCAAAGAAAAGCTCACTGCTCATGATTTTTAAAATAATAATCAATCATGAAACGTTTTTCATATATCTCTATCATTATTTTATCTGTCGTAACATTCTTAACGTCATGTAAAGGAGAACATGTCGTTCCTCCATTTCCAAAAGAACTGGCAAATTATTTTCCATACGAAAATAATGAGTCGTTTACATTCATTTCAGAAGACAACGACACTTTGACATTCATCGCAGGTGAGACTTATCTCTCAGAAGATAACACTCACAAATACTCTTCATCCGATTTTATGTTCTGCAGCAATCAGGATCTCTCAACAATGTATATGGATGCAATAATTGATGTAAATGCTTCTTCATATCCTTACTGCGAAAATAATAGTTTGATTATCATAGCCCACATGAGTACATATTATGAGTCAGACGAATTCAAAGACATATTATCAATGAACTTAGACATTGACAAGGATGGCATTAATGTTATTCATTATAACAATGATTTTAATTGCAAGCCTTTTGAAGGTAATGCTAATTTGACTATTGGCGACAAAGCAGTTCTTTTTGAAGATGGTATGGCAGATGATTCCGAATTGAAAGCCGAAGTTGAATGGAACAAAGGTATCATCAGCTTTAACTATGACGGCAAGAAATGGATTGCTAAGAATATCTGATTTTTTTATTGCCCAAAAAAGGCTTCGGCCTCATGAATAGTGCTCTGATAACTGTCGGAGCTATGAATAACGTTACGCGTTTTATCAATGGCGTAACGTTTTCTATATTTGTCCTTCAGTTCCTTAAGCGTCTCAATAGATGACTCCCTGTCTGAAAAGGGCGATAATAATATCATCCCGATACAGGGACCGCTCGTCATATATTCTATAAGTTCGTTATAAAACGGCTTGCCCTTATGACAACTATATATCGTTTCCGCCTCTTCACGAGATAATGTCTTTTCCGTAGCTTCTATAATGATGAAATCATGCCTGTGAAGATCATTGATAATCTTATCCTTATATTTTAAAAACTCAGGCTTGATGATAATAAAACCATCGTAGTCGGGAAGCATATTGGTGTTGTATCCGTAACCTTCTTCTTGTCTTTTTGCTGTAGATTTCATAAATATGTTTTTGCATTAACAACAAGATAAAACAAAAAATGTTCTCATAAAGTGTAAAATATCAATAGAACCGCTTGTGTAATTTTGGTATTATTTTTGATAATAATACATAAATATTAATTCTTATCACAATGAAGACTAATTTTTTATTAATAACATTGTTGCTGATTGCTTTATCAAATCTCAACGCTCAATCTTATAACGACTTATGGAAAGATGTTAATAAAAATTTAGAAAACAGACTTCCTCAGTCGGCGGAAACGACACTTGATAAAATAGAACAAAAAGCCGTTAAAGAAAACAACCAAAAAGAACTTCTTAAAACATTCCTCTACCGTTTTAAGATTTTTTCATTGCAGGACGAAAACCCGATTGAAACCTCCATCAATTTCGCCAAAGATAATATCTCAAGATTGCACGAACCGGAAAAATCTCTCTTCAATATCGCAATCGCTTCTCTTTATGAAACATATATGATCTTTAATAATAACTTAATAAAAAATAATATTCCAATAGCCAATAGCCAACAGCTAATAGCTAACAGCCTAAATATGAAATTCTGGGATGAGGCGACTTTCGAAAGAGTTATTAATAATTATTATGAAAACGCTCTTGCAGATATAAAATCGTTGCAGAATAATTCCGCTGAATCGTATAAAGATATTCTTGCAATCAAAGACATTACGGCAGAATTTGACTTTAAAATTGAACCGACACTTTATGATTATGTATTGCACAAGATAATTGACTATAAAATAAATCACGGCAACTCCGTAGAGACGTCATTGAATGGCATCTCAGAATTATATCAAGACCTTATTGATTTTGATAAAAGCAGAAATTATGACGATGCAGCAATATATAATGAAATCAACAAATTAAAATATGAATATAAGACCACTGATGATTATGAAACTTATTTTAATTCCTTAGAAAAAATTAAGAATGAAAATGTTAACAATCCGATTGTCACTTCAGTGATGGCGTTGCAAGCGGAAGCTGTTTTAAGTCAACAGTTAACAGAAAACGGACAACAGACTTCTTCCACATTGGCTAAGGCTATAGATATTTGCGACGAAGCGATAAGGCTGTTTCCAAACAGCACCGGAGCAAAACAATGTAGTTCAATTCGTTCTGTGGTTTTAAGAAAAGAACTTTCATTCAAGATGCAAAGTGTGGTGCTTCCTAATCAAGAAATTTCGGCAAATATTTCTTATAAAAATTTAACAAATCCTCATTATAGAATATATAAGTTAAACCAGAATGAATTGGATGAACTTGATGGCGAATCAAAGCAAGACATCGTAAAGACTTTGTTAAAGAAAAACTATATCGTTGAGAATGAGATAGAACTTCCAACGACGACACGTCAGAATTCATCAAAAGATGATTATAATTACGAAGCGATTATTACCAATAATTTCGACTTCTTCTTGCCAAGTTTAGAATGCGGAATTTATTTCATAATGATTTCTAAAGATGACAAATTCTCAAAATCAGAAGATAATCTTCCTGCGATTCATGCGTTTCAGGTCAGCAACCTCAGTTTCGTAACGACAAAAGAAAACAATGATTTTGTGGTTTATGTCCTTGACAGAGACAGCGGGAAACCTATAAAAGACGTGAATGTGAATATTTATAAACGTACTTACGATTATAAGACAAGAGAATATGTTAACACTACAATCGTGGATCTTATTTCAGATAAGGACGGAATCGTTAGACTTACTGATACAGAAGATAATTTATTCTATATCAATCTTTCTGCTGAGAGCGACAGGCTTCTTTCTGACACATACTTCCATAATTATAGAAATAATGAAGATGGTAAATTGAGAGAATCAACGACATTCTTCACCGACAGAGCGATTTATCGTCCGGGACAGACTGTATATTTTAAAGGTATAATTCTTAATGAAAATTCAGAAAAGAAAGAATTGGCAGTTGGAAAAGAAACGAAGGTGACATTGAAGGATTCTAACTGGCAAGAGGTTGCGACACAGACTTTTACCACCAACGAATTCGGTTCTTTTGACGGAAGCTTTGTTGTTCCTGAAAATCTTTCAAACGGATATTTTGCTATCAGCAATGAAAGTGGAAGCATCAATTTCAAAGTGGAAGAATATAAACGCCCGACCTTTGAAATAACATTTGAAAATCCTGATAAGTCGTTTAAACTCAATGAAGAAGTAGAGTTGAGCGGAGCTGTAAAAGCTTACGCAGGCTTCGGTCTCGATAATGTTAATTATAATTATACAATCGTAAGACGCTCTTATTTTCCATATCGTCTTTGGTGGTATAGAAACTATGACAATAATGAAAAGCAAATCGCTTTCGGAGATGGAACAACCGATGATGAAGGAAACTTCAAAATCAATTTTGCCTTGGTTCCCGATAAGGATGAAAAAGATAAACTTCCTGTCTATGAATATATAGTTACTGTTAATGCAACTAACGCGCAAGGCGAAACACAATCAAAGACTTACACCTTAAAAGCTTCAGAAATTGACTTGATTATCGACATAGAGAATCAAAATGAATATGTCTTTAAAGACAGTCTCGACTTAATTAATTTCACTGTTAAAAATCTTAAAGAAAATCCCGTTGAGGCGAAAATCATAAGAAAAATATATAAGGTCAACGGACAACAGACAACGGACAACAGTCAACAGCATTGTAGGGATGCGTCAAGCCACCTCCTTACGATAATTTACGAAGATAATATTGATGTTAATGGAAAATATGGTTTGTTTCAAAATGTTAATAAAAATTTAGGAATAGGGAAATATGTTGTCGAATTGATTTCCGCTGATAATGAGTTGGCAAAGACTTCTGTCGAGTTGACAATTATTGATTATCATAGCAATAAGATGCCATACGAGACGATGTGTATTTCATATTATGACAAGAAAACGGCGCAACCAGGCGATAATGTTAATTTTTATTTAGGAAGTTCCGCCGATGATGTGAATGTCTATTATATGATTAAATATGGAGATGAAGTTCGTCATTATGGACGTAAGACGATAAGTAATAAAATTTTAACAATTCCATATAAAGTCAAGGAAGAAGATAGAGGTGAAATATCATTCCAGGCATTTTTTGTTAAAAATAATACGATAAATATAGTGACACATAATGTCGCTATTCCTTACGATAATTTAAAATTAGACATACGATTGGATGTCGAGCGCGACAACTTGCTTCCAGGAGCAGAAGAGAGATGGAATCTTACTGTTAGGAACTATGACTATGGCGATGACTATGGCGATGACTATGACGCTGGTGTTGCTAATGTTTTGGCTTCTATGTACGACGCTTTTTTGGATGTGTTTGCAAAAAATAGTTGGGAACTGAATACGATGCCTGATACTAAACATTCTGTGATGCCAAGAAGTGATGATGGTTTTGATAATTTTTCTTGCTCAACTGAAAATCAATATTTTAGATATTATGAGTTGTTTAGTTATTATCTTCTCTCTGACCTTTCATTAATGCCAGTCTCTTCATATCGAGGTTTTGTGATCTCGGCTCGTGATGTTATGGCGATGCCTGCTTATGCAAGAGAATCGGTTGGAGTAAAAGTAGGTGGCGTTACGAATGATAATGATGGAATTGTAATGGAAATTGAGTCGTTTCCAGAAGAAGAGATCGCTGATGCTGGTGTTTATAAAATAGTACAGACGGAAATAAATAATGAAGAAAACCAAGAACCTTTAGTGAGAGAAAACTTTAACGAGACGGCGTTTTTCTATCCTAATCTAATGACAAACGAAGACGGAAGTCTAACCTTTTCATTCACAATGCCTGATGCCTTAACTCGTTGGAACTTAATGATGTTGGCTTATACAAAAGACCTGAAAGTCGGGACGTTGAACAAGACTTTCACCACCTCGAAACCTCTTATGATTATGAGCGACATGCCTCGTTTCTGCTATGAAAACGACACGCTTTGGTTGGTGGCGAATGTAATTAAGACAACAGACAACGGACAACAGACAACAGACTTTGAACACGCAATTGCTAAATTAGAAATTTTCGATGCGTTGACAATGCAGCCTTTGGATCTGATTCTTTCAGAACAGGAAATTATTATTGATGATATTCCTGAAGGCGGCAGTAAATCAGTGAGATGGAAGGTTGGAATTAAGAATGACGAGACGAATTTATTGGCGCTACGTTTTAGCGTGACATCAGAAAATTTCTCTGACGCTGAGCAACGTCTGCTTCCTATCTTAAGCGACGAGGTCTTTATGACAGAGACATATCCGATAACGGTAGAAGCTAATTCAGAAAAGACATTCGATTTTGATTTTAATAATGAAAATGAAAGAGATCAAAGCGTTACGTTGAACTATTGTTCCAATCCTGTCTGGTATGCGATACAAGCCTTGCCATATCTCTCGCAAGAAACTGGTGAACATGCTGATGTGGCGTTTAATATTTTCTACGCAAATAGTCTTGCTTCTTATATCGCACATAACATTCCTAATCTGTTAAATTATATTAAGAAATGGGAGATAGAAACACCGGACGCTCTGATGTCGCAGCTGCAAAAAGATGAGAATCTCAAAGCGATTATGTTACAGGAAACGCCTTGGGTTATGGAGGCGAAGACTGAAGCAGAACAGAAATCGAGAATAGCTAACTTGTTTGATATTGATGCTTTACGAAATCAGACTGATGAAGCCTTGAATCTTATCAATGAGAAACAAAGCGTCAATGGTGGATGGTCGTGGTTTAAGAACATGCCGGAAAGCCCGTTTATAACCCAATATATATTAGGAGGCTTCGGCAGACTATATAAGATGAATGTCATTGATTCTTTGACGGCAATGCAACAAGACATGGCTGAGGTCATTTCAAAGAAAGCGATAGATTTCTTATGTGACGACATTGTTGAATATTACGATTTTTATAAAGACTACAAGAAATTATATATTTCGAATTCTTTGACGATTAACGAATTATATGCCTTGAGTTTCTTTGATTTTGAAGAAGATTCAAAATATAAGACCGCCAAGAATTTCTTGATAAAACGACTTGAAGAAGACTGGCGTGATTTCGACTTCGCGACACAGGCAAAGTCGGCATTGATTTTATATCGGGAAGGAAATAGAAATGCTGCTGAATTGATAATGAAGTCACTGAAAGAAAGAGCGCAATATAATGAAGTTACGGGAATGTATTGGAATAATGGCAGTACTTATATCGGTTCTGTGACTCATATCTCAGAACAGGCGATAATAATGGAAGCTTTCAGAGAAATAGCTCCTGATAAAGATATGCTTGACGAAATGATGATATGGCTCTTGAGTAACAAACGTGCCAATATGTGGGAAAACGCGAGATCGAGCGTCGATGCGATATATGCTATTTTAACTGTTAGCCATCAGCTATCAGCTGTCAGCGGTCAGTCGTCAGTAATTATAAAGGTTCAAGGTTCAGAACTTGATGTTCAAGGTTCGGATGATATTTTCATACAGAAATATTGGGATGCTGAAGAGATGAAAGATATTGATAATCTGACGATTGATAACAAATCCGACAATATGGTTTGGGGCGGATTGTTCCGTCAGTATTTTGTCTCTGTTGATGAGGTGAGAAAACATGAAAGTCCGTTGAAGGTAGAGAGAGAATTGTATGTTGAGCGCGTAAATGAAAACGGAGCGTATCTCGTTCCTATTGAGGAAACCGATATTAAAGTCGGGGATAAGATTGTTGTAAATCTTACTTTTGAAGCGTCGCAGGATATGGAGTTTGTCTTCTTGAAAGACTTAAGAGCGGCTTGTTTAGAACCGACGGAACAGTTGTCGAGGTACAAATATTCTGACGGAATGTTTTATTATCAAAGCAATAGCGACACTTTCATGGGATTCTATTTCGACAATGTCACTAAAGGGAAACATCAGGTAAGTTATTCGATGTATGTCACTAAAGAAGGAAGTTTCAGTAATGGTTACGCTTTGATACAATGCATGTATGCACCGGAGTTTTCCGGATATTCGGAAGGAATGAGGATACTAGTTTTATCAAAATAAGCGAAATCATCTTAATTTTTAGAGAGGAGATCTCAAAAAAAATTGTATCTTTGCAGCCCAAAAATGTAATTTTTCACATTGACATGAACAACGAAGGAAACAAGGGCAAACGTCAGCGTATTGCCACAAGAAAGACTGCCGGTGTGCGCAGATTCAGTGAAGAGAGATTAGAGCAGTTTGAAAGAGAGCAGGCTTCTCGCCGCGATGGTGATGAGAGAAGACCAAGTTTCAAGAAATTTGGTGACGAACCTGCAAGAGAAAGAAGATATGATGACAGAAGAGACTCGGGCTTTGCACCTAGAGGAGGTAAGAAGTTTGGAGACAGACCTGTCAGGGAAAGAAGAGAAGATCGCGATGAGAATCGTGGCTTCAGAGGTTCCGATGAACGCCGTTCTAGGAAGGGCTTCGGCGAGAGTCGTGACAATGACAACCCTTACGGTAATCGTCGTAATGCTAGAGGTGCGGCTCGTAATGAGCGTGACTTTGACAACAGAGCCCGTCGTGACGATGGCGCGGAACGTAAAGGTGGTGAACGTCGTGGAGGCGGTGGCGGCTTCAAGAGAAGAGAAAAGGACCCTCTTTATGACAGACCAAAAGCTACAGGACTTATTCGTCTTAACAAGTATCTGGCTGACTCTGGTATATGCTCACGTCGTGAAGCAGACGACCTTATCCTCGCCGGCGCAGTGTCGGTAAATGGAGTGGTGGTGACAGAGCTCGGTACAAAAGTCAATACCACCGATAAAGTGGTTTATGGCGGTGAAACCCTTAACCGCGAAAAACTTCGCTATGTGCTCCTTAACAAACCTAAAGGCGTTATCACAACATCCGATGACCCATACGAACGTCATACCGTCATGGAACTCGTAGAAGGTGCCTGTAATGAACGTATCTATCCTGTGGGAAGACTGGATAGAAATACTATAGGACTCCTACTTCTCACCAACGATGGAGACCTCGCGAAAACACTCACCCACCCAAGTCATGAAGTGACAAAATTGTACCACGCTACACTGGATAAACCTCTTACTAAGAATGACTTGGCTAAAATTAGAGAAGGCTTGGTGTTAGAAGATGGTCCTATAGAAGTCGATGCAATTGACTGGGTCGTTGATGATCCAACAAAACGTGAAGTGGGTATTGAAATTCACTCCGGACGTAACCATATAGTGAGACGTATCTTCGAAAGCCTCGGATATGAAGTCGTTAAACTTGATAGAGTGATGTTCGCCGGACTTACAAAACAAAACCTCCCACGCGGTCACTGGAGATTCCTTACCAATGCTGAAATCAGCATGTTGAAAAGAATAAAATAAAAAAATAAAAAAGGCTGAATCATCAATATATGTGTTTTCAGCCTTTTTTTATCTTTATCTGTAATTAGTTTAAATTTTAACCAAAAACCATTAATTGTAGCTTTCTTTTCCTATATTTGCAAAAATATTCATCATGAAAAAAGCATTATCATTACTACTTGCATTGTTTATTACAATGGTAGTATCTTCACAAACAAAAGGTTTGTTATTAACAGAGTCATTCGATTCAGATATAATACCCGAGGGTTGGTATATAGCTGATGACGGGACTGAAAACTGGTCTATATCTACTAGCGCCAAATCGGGTGGAACCCCGAATGAGTTGTGCCTCAACTGGGCTCCTGAATTCTACGGGACAACACGTCTCGTTATGCCACCTCTTGACCTAAGTGGTATCTCTAGCGTCTTGGTGTCGTTCAAACATTATCACGATAACTATATCGGCGAAAATCTGCTGGGAATAGCAACATCGTCTGACAATGGCGTGACATGGAATAGCGCATGGTCTCAGATTTATATCGATATTCAGGCCTTTGACGAAAATCATGTCATCACAACTCCTGATATGAATAAGGATAACGTCTTGATATGTATATATTTTGAAGGTAATTCTTATCTCTTTAATAATTGGTTCTTCGATGATATTCAGGTTTATGATCAAGAGGAGTTAGATGCCAATGTCCTAAGTATTGACATGCCAAAATTCATCCCTAAAGGCGAGAACGAGATACAATTTACCGTTCAAAATCTGGGTTCAACAAATATTGAAACTTTTGATGCTGAGCTTTCCTTTAGTAATGATGACATGATCTTGAGCCAAACTTTCCAAACGAATCTGGCTCCTTTCGAAACGGCGCAATTTACATTTGGAACGCATTATTTCGACATTACAGATCCTTTCACTGTTACGGCTAATGTCTATTCCGTTAACGGTACGGATGATGATGATAATAGCAATAATGTCTTGGAAAAAGATATTAATGTGGCTTTGGGTTCTAGCGAAAGAGTGGTGCTGATAGAGCATTTTACAAGTTCTTCATGTACATATCCATGTATTCCGACAAATCAGAGCATGGATGCCCTCACTAATGCTAACCCTGGAGAATATTCGTATGTTAAATATGCTATTGACATCCCGGCTCCCGGTGATCCTTATTGCTCAGAAGATAATATGGCAAGAAAGTCGTATTACGCAGTATCAGGTGTTCCTCAGGTATTCCTCGATGCCGCTGATCAAGGCTATGGACCAGCATCACAACAGTCGTTCGACCTTGCAGGCAATGTGCCGGCTTATGTTGATATCAGAGGTAGCTTTGATGTGGAAGATAATACGATAAATGTTATCGCTGATTTTATGTCATACGTCAATATCGATAATGTAAGAGCCTTTGTCGCTGTGAACGAAAAAACTACAACAGAAAATATTGGTAATGATGAAGAAACAGAATATCATCATATCTTGATGAAAATGTTGGAAAATGCCGATGGTAATGAGATCAGTATTGTCGCGGGTAAATATCAGCGCCTTGAGATGTCTTACGATTTGTCTTCTACTTACGTGGAGGAAATGAATGACCTGGAGGTGACTTTGTGGTTACAGGATTATACAACAAAAGAGGTCTATAATAGCAAATTCGCATACGAATATGCCGAACATTGTTATCCTGTACAAAATGTAGAGGCATTGGCTAATCTGGAATGCATACAGATGCTCTCGATATTGTGGGACGCTCCAGAACAAGGGAATCCTATAGGATATAATATTTATGTGGATGGAGTGCTGATAGAAGAGAACTATCAAAATACTTATTATGAAAATCCTGATATCGCCTATATATTTGAAGATTCTTATCTACATACAGCAGAGATAGTGGCTGTCTATGAAAACAACATGACATCAGTTGCAGTGCCTTCAATAGTAAATGTAACAACGGGATTGAATGATCTGAATAATAATGTCAGTTGTCAATTATATCCGAATCCTGCGGATAATTGCGTGAAAATCACAGGAGATAATATAAAATCTGTAAATGTATATAATTGTATCGGAAGTCTGATCTATAAATCTGAAATACTAAACGATAATATTGAACTAAACACTGGAAATTATAGTTCAGGCTTATATCTTGTTGAGATACAATCTACTGAAGGATTTATTAAAACTATAAAACTGGTAATAGAATAATTAACTTGCTAAGGACTGAGTCGTTTGTCTTGGTCCTTAGCATTAATCAAAAACCAAAATGAAACATCTTTTTCTTGCATTTCTTTTATTGTTAACATTTTATGCTTATTCAAACGATACCATCGTGGTGATGCAGTATAATCTGCTCTATTATGGTCAGAATAATAATTGGTGTAACGATCAGAACAACGATTTAGGGACAAAAAATCTTTATATAAGAACGATTTTAAATGAGGTGAAACCTGATATTCTGACGGTATGCGAATTTGGGAAGGATGAGGCGTTATTGGATGTTTTTTTAGATAATAATTTGAATGTTAATGGAATAAATTCATGGAAATCATCTTCTGTTATCAATAATGCAAACTCAAATATTATAAATGCCATTTTTTATAATTCTGATAAATTACGCATGAAGAAACATTCTGTGGCGCAGTCGTATCTTCGTGATATTGATGTTTTTGAGATGTATTTCAACACTGACGGGCTTGTTTGGGGTGATACCATAGACCTGATATGTGTTGTCGCACATTTGAAGTCTAGTTCTGGTACACAAAATGAAAATAAACGTAAAATTATGATTGAGAATACATTGGAGTATTTGGAGTATAATTGTCCAGATGAGAATATTTTGCTTATGGGTGATTTTAATTTTTATTCTTCTGATGAGGAAGCTTATCAGTTGATGACAGATAGTTATCTTTATCCTAGAGCGTATTTTGTCGATCCTCTTGTTGATTATGCTATTGGTCATTGGCATAATAATTCTGATTTTCAGCGATATCACACGCAATCGACTAATTTAGAAGGAAGTAATTGTGGTTCTGGCGGAGGCTTGGACGATCGTTTCGATTTTATCATGATGTCTCCAAAGATTAGTGCCGGAACCGATGGCGTTAAATATGTTAATGGTTCGTATTGTGCTTTGGGACAAGACGGGAAACATTTTAATAATAGTGTGAATGCCGAGCCTTATAATACAGAATTGTCGAAGGAAATCTTAGATGCCTTATATCATAATTCTGATCATCTTCCGGTACTGATGAGGCTTGATGTAAATGCCGATATTGGAGTGGATAATGATAATGATTCATATTTTAATGTCCTTATTTCTCCTAATCCAGCTAAAGATATTTTGAAACTATATATTGACTATGATAAGGATGCTATTGCTAAGATAATGATATTTAATATTTTAGGTGAGAATGTCCTGCTTGATGAAATTCAATATTCTCATGCGCAGAAAGAATATTATCTTGACATTGAGCAACTTCGTTCCGGAATGTATTTTGTGAATATCATGCTGGAGGAAGTACATTCCGGAATGATGAAGTTAATCGTAGAATAGCTGCCGACCTTCTATATCTCTCCTGCAATTCTTAACGCAACAACTACAGTCGCCACAGGATTTTTTATTTCCTTTCTTTATCTTCTTAACAACAGAACAGACTGCATACAATGCCGCCATAACTATTATTGTATATACTATTATTTCTTGTATCATTATGATAGCTATTAGATTAGAATAGATTTCCTATTTGATATATTAAGAATGATAATATCCATGCGATACCGGTGTTATATAGCAGTGTGAATAGTACGGCACCCCATCCTGCCTCTCGCCGCACTGCGGTTATTGTGGCGAAGCAAGGTGTGGATATTAAGACAAATAACATAAAACCGTATGCTACTAGAGGTGTGAAGAGTAGCTCACCTTCTTTAGGTCCGGAGGTCCATCTTTGAGTTTTAACCTTGGTGATTAACGAAGAGGCGTTCTCTTCTGAATCGGATGCTTGTAATAATACACCTAATGTTGATACGACAACCTCTTTGGCGGCGATTCCTGTTACTAGGCTGACACCCAGTCGCCAGTCGAACCCGCAAGGACGTACTATAGGTTCTATGAGATGACCGAGACGACCCATATAAGAATTTTCGCCATGAACGGCATCTTGCTGGAGTTCAAGAGTGTTTATGATAGAAGCTTTTTCTTCTTCGGAAATATCATCATTATTTTCAATAAGTTCTATCTCCTGAGCTATAATCTCTGATTCCTCTGAAGTCCTTGGGAAATACTCCAAAGCCCATATTATTATAGATGCTACTAAGATAACAGTAGCCATTTTCTGAAGGTATTGAACACTTTTATCCCACATATGTATCAATGTATTACGCAATGTAGGAATACGATACGGAGGTAGTTCCATCACAAATTGTTCCGAGAGTCCCTTGAATGCAGTCTTATTTAAAAGAAGAGCTGTCAGAATAGCTATGATAGCACCTATAAGATAAACGCTGAGTAATATAAGCCCCTGGTTCTTATGGAAAAATGCCGCCACAAAAAGAAGATATACAGGTAATCGGGCGGAACATGACATAAATGGTGTAACTAATACTGTCACAATTCTGTCTTTACGGTTTTCTAACGTCCTGGTTGCCATGATGGCAGGTACAGAGCATCCGAACCCTATCAGGAAAGGAATAAAAGACTTACCATGAAGACCAATTTTGTGCATTAGTTTATCCATGATAAAAGCTGCACGCGCCATATATCCAGTGTCTTCTAATATTGATATGAACATGAATAAGATCAATATGTTAGGTAAGAATACAAGTACACCTCCTACGCCAGCTATGATGCCATCGACAATGAGATCGCGTAATATTCCTTCGTTCATCCATGATGCTACCTGGCTGCCAAACCATTCTACGGCTCCTTCTATCCATGCCTGCGGATAAGCACCGATAGTGAAAGTGGCTTGAAACATCAACCACATGAATATGATTAGGATAGGAAACCCTAACCATTTGTTTGTCAGTAAGTCATCGGCTTTATAAGCGTGATTTTTTATCTTCTTCTCACTCTTTCTGAAAGTCTCTTTCAAAGCGCCTCTGATGAACGCATAACGTGCATTGGTGAGAAGAGTATATACATCCTCGTCGTAATCTTTCTCCAATTCATGACGTTTCTCGTTAGCTAACATTATTATTTCATCACCATTAGGAAGATTTGTTATTTCTTCTATGGTGGATTTTGAATTTTCAAGAACGTTGATAGCTATATAACGAGCAGGATATACATTGATAATATCTTTATTGAGTTCAATTTTTTTCTTTATAGGTACTATGGCATCTTCAATGTCACGACCGTAGTTGATATGAATATGTTTATTAAGGTTTTTCTTTTCCTCATAAACATCAATGATAGTCTCTAGAACATTTGATATTCCTATGCCCTTTACAGCTGTTGTCGGAACTATAGGAAAACCCATCATCTTGCCTAAAGCTTCATAATCTAATGCGTCACCTTTAGAAGTCATCTCATCAAACATGTTGAGTGCCATGACAATACGTATATTCATATCGACAAGCTGAGTGGTGAGAAAAAGGTTACGTTCCAGATTCGAAGCATCGACAATGTTAAGTACCATGTCGGGATTGTTCTTTGTCAGATAATCGCGTACATAGCGTTCCTCCGGGGTGAATTCTGTGATGGAATATGTCCCGGGAAGATCGACAAGATTAATGGTATATCCTTTATGATGAAACGTTCCGACTTTAAGATCTACGGTGACACCTCCGTAATTTCCTACCTTCTCATGTAATCCGGTAGCATGATTGAAGAATGATGTCTTTCCCGCATTGGGATTTCCAACCAAAGCAACAGTGATGTTGTTGCTTTTCTCTTTTATGACATCAGAGATAATATCGTCTGCAATAGTACCATTATAGTCCGATGCTTTTGAACTTACATCATCCAATATCACGACTTCAACTTTGTCGGCTTCACTCCTACGCAAAGATATATGAGCCTGGAGTATCTGATATTCAACAGGATCCATGAGTGGAGCGTTTTTGATGACAGTGACTATTTCACCTTTTACAAAACCAAGCTCCATAAGTCTGTGACGAAGTCCACCGTGACCATTGATTTTAACAATGACACATTTTGTGCCAGTGCTCATCTCTGCTAACGTATGTTTTATATCATTGTTTTCTTTCATAAAGATATTATTAATCTTATAGCAAAAATATAATGAATATTAATTAGGTGAAATACCTATCTTTAGGTATAATAATATGTCCTGATACCTAATTATGATTATGAAATTATACAAAAATACCTAAAAGTGATAATCATCAACTTCTTTCATTAACAATATTTTTGCAAAAAAATAAATACAATGAAAAAATTAACATCTTTCTACAAAATGGTGATGATACTTAGTATCTTACTTACTTCTTTCAACACAATGTTATATTCACAAAGCAAAACAGAGGCTAATATTTATGGTCACGTTCTTGATGCGATGACGCATGAGCACATGCCATTTGTGAATATATATCTGAAAGGAACTACTTATGGTACTTCTACCAATGATAATGGACATTATTTAATGGAGCATTTACCTGTTGGGAAACATACGATAGTGGTTTCTTTTATGGGTTATAAGACTATCGAACAAGAAGTTAACCTTGAAGCTAATCGTTCTGTCGAGATGAATTTCACTCTTGAAGAAAACTCGGTTTTGATGAGAGATGTCGTTGTTTCTGCAAATCGTTATGAGGTCGATAGGAAAGAAGCTGCAACAATTGTTAATGTGTTGACACCTAAACTATTTGTTGCTACGAATTCTGTAAATCTTGCAGAAGGTCTTAATTATCAGCCTGGTTTGCGTGTTGAGAATACTTGTCAGAACTGTGGTGTCAACGCTGTTCGTATCAATGGTTTGGAGGGTAAATATTCTCAGATTCTTATCGATAGCCGACCTGTCTTCAGTTCTTTGGCTGGAGTTTATGGCTTGGAGCAGATTCCTGTTTCCATGATAGATAGAGTTGAGGTTATCAGAGGAGGTGGCTCCGCTATTTTTGGCTCCAGTGCTATTGGAGGTGTAGTTAATATCATTACTCGCGAGCCTATTCGTAATTCTTTGGAGATCTCGAATACGACTCAATTGATAGGAGGAAAGTCATGGGATAATGTCACTTCCATGAATGCAGCTCTGGTGAGTTCTAACCGTAAAGTTGGAGCTACAATTTTTGGGATGAGCCGTGATAGACAAGGTTATGATCATGATGGTGACGGTTATACCGAACTTGGAAAACTTAAGGGAACATCATTAGGTATGCGAGCATATTACAGATTTTCAAACCAATCGAAGTTAACAGCCGAATATCACGCCATGCATGAGTTTCGTAGAGGAGGCGATAGTATTGACAAGATGCCGCATCAGGTGACGGTGGCGGAACAAGCCGAGCATTATATACATGGTGGAGGTCTTACATACGATTTTATTTCTAAAAATCTAAAGACACGCTTCTCTCTTTATACCTCATTGCAAAAGGTAGATCGTAATACATATTATGGAACACAGTACGACATAAACGCTTACGGAACATCTAAAGATTTCAGCTGGGTGAGCGGAGGTCAATATAATCAAACTTTTGAAAGACTTATTTTTATGCCGTCGGAGTTCGTCGCAGGAGTCGAATATTCTGTTAATAAATTGGAAGACATACAATTATCGTACAACAGAATGTTGCTGCAGGATATTGATATTGCTAGTGTCTTTGTCCAGAATGAATGGAAGAATTCAAGGATGGGACTTTTGCTTGGCGCCAGAGTAGATAAGCATAATCTTATCGATGATATTGTCGTAAGTCCTAGAGCTAATTTCCGTTATGTGTTATTGGAAGAGCTTACCGCACGCCTCAGTTATTCATCTGGATATAGAGCTCCACAAGCTTTTGATGAAGATTTACATATCATGGCAGTAGGAGGTGAAGTGGCTATCATCACTTTAAGTCCAGATTTGCGACCTGAATATTCTAATAGTTTCAGTGGTTCTTTGAATTGGTCAACGAGGATAGCTAATGGCGATTTTAATATCTTGGCAGAAGGTTTCTATACTACATTAGATGATGTTTTTATCTTGAAGGAGAATGGAACTGATGCACAAGGTAATCTTCTGATGGAACGTTGCAATGGCTCTGGAGCCTACGTCGGTGGATTTAACTTAGAAATGACATATACACCTGTCAGCGATTTGAATATGCAGCTTGGTTATACCTTACAGCAAAGCAGATATAAGGAACCAGAGGTCTGGTCGGAAAATCCCAATATTGAACCACAGACACGTATGTTCAGAACACCGGATCATTATGGTTTTATGACAATAGATTATACTATGTTTGATGCTTTAAATATAGCATTATCAGGAACATACACGGGAAGTATGCTTGTTCAACATTTTGCCGGTTATATTGCAGAAGATGAAGAGGTAATAACACCAGACTTCTTCGATATGGGAATAAAGGTAGCTTATGATGTGAAATTATCTAACAATAGTACGATGCAGTTTAACGCTGGTATAAAGAACATCTTTAACTCATATCAGGAAGATTTAGATCAAGGCGCTGATCGTGATGCCGGATATATTTATGGACCTTCATTGCCAAGGACGTTCTTCTTTGGTCTGAAGTTAGGTTTATAGAATATTAATTTACTTCAACCTTTATATTTGCATTTTTCATTCTGTTATTGACGATCCATTTGGCATCGTCAATAACAGCTTGTTCTAAAGTCTTGTTTCTTTTGATGGCTTTTTGTTTTATCTCTTCCATCAATGTCGGATTGGCTTTAATTTCATCTACGACTTTATTGACAAGATAGTCGAAATATTCCTTGTCGTCAAGGACGATATTCATGTCTTTAATTAGATCTTTGTTGTTTTTAAGGTTGCTTATTTCCTCTTTAATTGCTTCTTCTATAGTGATCATATTCAATACAGAATATGATTTTATCTTATCATACCATAGTTTGTCGTGTATAATTTGTTTGCCTAGCAATATTTCTTGATTTTTTCTATTTCTTGCTTTTGGAATATCATCGCCCTTCAGCTCTTCAAAATATTTATCAGGATTGTTGTTGATTTCGGTGACAGCTTGTCTTATTGAGTTGTTCATCAGTGTGGTGCTGTCGATTTCGGAATTGTTTTTTTTCAGATCAGCTAGTTTATCTTTATATATTTTGTTTGCATGAATATTCTTTACCTCATCGTATCTTTCATCGTTTATACATAGGCGAATCAAAGCGTCTTCTACAAAGCCATAACTTGTCTTATATATCTGGCATCCATCTGCGAACCATACAACATAATCTGATAATAAGATGGTTTGAAGTCTGTCAATGTCATTGATGTTCTTATATAATCTTTTAAAACCGGAATAGGAGACGTTGTTATAATACCAATGATTCATGTCGGAAAATATCTCTTCTACAGGTATATAGTCATAGATTTGGAAAAGGTAAGAATTTCCAACGAACAGAACGTTAGGTTTTACTGTCGAAGAGTCTGTTATTATTTCGAATAATCTTTCTTTGGTTTGGAATTTTTCAGGAATTCTTTTGGGGAAGATCAGATTCATATAGCCCTCAATATCAGCTTCGGCTTTCAGATGACGATATGAAGGTATTGCTTCACCATATTTAAATTCTGCGAGTTTATCATTCTTAAGGGTTTCCATAAGGCGTAACAATGTATCCACACCATATACGCAGGTGTTGTTCCAGTGAGCACCTTTTGATGGCATAAGAAGATAATCTGTTGTATCTTTCATCTTGATAAACATCTCGGTCATGTCGATATGAGGGAAGCCTTCTTCGACAAAACGTTCCACGTAATATTTACGTGCATTGATTGTTGTGGTGTCGAATTCTTGATATGGCAGATATTCCGGGTATATGAAAGCTTTGTCGGGAGCGACAAACATAAGGAATTCGATGCCGTACTCTTTCAAAACTCCTCTGAGTTTTTTCATGAGGCTTATTTCTCTTTCATATCGGTCAATTGCTGCATCGGTATTATTTTGCCATCTGTACATTTCTTGACCGTAATAATCATCGATATGATGTTTATAGAATATCCATCCTTCTTTGCCAGGTACTATATGGTCTATATTTTCTTTGCCAAATAATGACCAAAGGTATTGATTATAGAAACGCAGCAGGGGTTCTCTAAAGCCGAAGTTTTGCATCAGATATTCATCGTAATCAGACTGAAAGCTCCCATCGCTGTATGTGTTAAAATTTAGTTCCGGCATCTCCACTTTATCGGTGACACCTGCTAGTGCCTTGAATTTGAATGGATGCCATATCGTTTGCGTCATGATAAGGACGAAAACCGAGATTGTCAGACCGAATAATATCTTATAAAATAAATTCTTCATGGTGAAAATAGGTGCGAGTCTTTTTTTTAGTTTTTGTCACTTCTTTGTTCTAGCATCCAAATGGCGTCATTACGTAATTGTGTTTCTAATGTGACGCCTCTTTTTTCGGCTTTTTCTTTTATGCTATTAAGCCATTCTGTATTAGAACGTATCTCGTTAATTATCTCATTTACTTGATATTCGAATGAATGAGGATCGGAAATTGTTAATAACGACTCATTTCTTGCTGTTGGAAGTTTATAGCCTTTTAAGTCATCGAAGCATGTTTCCGGTTGTTGATATACCATATAAGTGGCATCGTTAAGCATCACTTCTTCAAGGCTTTGATTTTGTTTTTTGGCTTTTTCTTCGAGAGATTTTTTCCAATCGGGATTATTTCTCATGTTGTTGATAAGCTCTTCTATTTTGCTGTTTCTTTCCTCGTCATCATAGCATAGATAAACTAATGCTTTGGGGAGGAATTTGCTTGCGAGGTCGTAAAGTTGTACTGTGCAGTAGTTCAGCATTATATAATCTGTCGATATGAGTTCTCTGGCAAAGTTTATGTCTTTTGTCGAGCTGTTGTTTTTATCGAAATAGATGGTGCTATTGTAATACCAATATGGAGATTCTTTGAAGATTTTTGTCAGAGGGATGTTGTATGATATTGTCCAGAAATAAGAGTCGCCGATAGTTACAAGTCGAGGTTTTACTGCTGTAGAGTCGGGGATGACAGTAACATCGGTATAGTAATTTACATTAGGTTTTATTCTAAAGATGATATTTAGAAGTTGTTCCAGGTCATCATCAGGTTGCCTGTTTTTGTCAGGATATTTTTCGCTGAGTTCCAAATTGAGTAAGTTTTTGTTACCCAATACTTCCATGTATCTTATGATTGAGTCAAAGGCGTGAGTCGCTGCGATATTAGTCCAGTGTGTTCCTGTTTTTGGGAACAGAGGATAATCAACTTTATCTTTAATTTCTTGAAAATAAGTGACATTGTCAATATAATTTATTCCAAGTTCATCGAATTTTGGTTTATAGTAGTCGTAAGCATGAATGCCATCAGGACGGGTATAGATGTTCTCGGGAAGATATTCCGGATAAATAATGTCTTTGCCGGGAATGAGGTTGACGAAGATATGTATGTCGTGTTCTTTCAGTAATTCCTGTACTTTCCAAAGACGAAGAGCTTCTGTCTCGAACAGATCTTTCATTACTGAAGTGTCGTTTGTATGGTTGTACATCAGACTCTCATAATGATCTCTAACGAACTCTTTCTCATAAAGATAACCTTCTTTGCCTTCTACTACTATGAAAGCATTTGTTTTGTGATAGCACGACCAGATATATTGGTTGTACATTCTGAATGTCCATTCTCTGAAACCAAAGTTCTCTTTTGTATATTTCTCAAATTGAGACTGAAATTTGTTACTACTATAACTTTCAAATGTGAATTTTGGCAGTTCTGTCTTTACAGTAACACCCTTGAGAGGCTTGAAATTTATAGGATGCCATATTGTTTGTATCAATATGATGGTGAAGAATGCTATTGTTGTGAAAAATAATATTTTATGAAAGTTAGTTTTCATAGTGTTTCTTTTAGAATCTGAAATAGATAAATGGACTGAAACCTACAGAGTTGAAAGCTCCTAAACAGAACAATAACAAGAATATAGCTATTATCCAGACTATAATATGCTGAGTTTTAGTGTAATTGGAATAGAATACGAAATCGTGGATTTTCTTTCCAAAAGGTATCAAGCATATGAAGGAGAATATAAGAGCCACTATGAGTGTTGTGTAGAATTGGCTGTCATAGACAGTCTCTGTGGCGTTGAAGTCGAATGCGAACATTCTGGTGATGAATGTGATGGCATCGTGGAAATTTTCTATTCTGAAGAATACCCATCCTATTACAGCTAAGACGAAGGTGATGAGTACGCTTGGAACAGCTCCAATCTTATCATAGAATTTCTTTAGACCCATTCTTTCCAAAACAAGCCATATTCCGTGGTAAGCACCCCATATCAGGAAATTCCAGTTGGCTCCATGCCAAAATCCTGAAAGAAGGAAGACAATCCATAAGTTGAAATATGTTCTGGATTTGGAACATCTGTTACCTCCTAAAGGAATATAGAGATAGTTGCGCATAAAAGCGCCGAGTGTCATGTGCCATCTGCGCCAGAATTCTGTGATACTCTTTGAGTTATATGGGTTGTCGAAGTTCTCTGGGAAGTGGAAACCCATCATTTTGCCAAGACCTATCGCCATGTCTGAATAACCGGAGAAGTCGAAGTATAGTTGCATGGTATAACCAATGATGGTGATCCATGCAGTGCCAGAGTCGAAGAGAGCGACATCGCCAGCGAGCATTTTATCGACTTGAATGCCAATGACATCAGATATAAGGACTTTCTTGGAAAGACCAATGATGAAACGATAAAAACCATGAATGGCCTCCTCCCAATTATAGTCACGATGTCGTATTTCTTGTTCTATATCACAATATCTTACGATAGGACCAGCGATGAGCTGTGGGAACATCATGATATACAGGACATAATCGTGAAGACGATCCATCGGCTGGTTGTTTCCTCTATAAGTGTCTATGACATAAGTGATTGATTGAAAAGTGAAAAATGAAATGCCGATAGGCAACAGAACTTTGGCAAACGTTATGGTATGAGCACCGAAAGCCTCCAACATCAGATTGATATTTTCGATGAAGAAATTCGCATATTTATAGTAAACGAGAAGTCCAAGACTTATGGTAATGGCAGCAGCGCAATATATCTTTTTCATTAGCTGATTTCCTGATTTGTGCATTGACTTTACCAAATAAAAATTCGCCACACAAGAACCTACCAAAAGTAATATAAAATCTGGAGCACCATAAGCATAGAATATCAAAGAGAAAAACAAGAGCACTACATTTCTCCATCCCTTAGGGCTCACGTAATAGAAAATAAAGAAAATGGGAAGAAAGAATATTAAAAAAATATTACTACTGAATACCATAATACATATTTATTTTAAAGTGTGCAAAGTTAATGTTTTTTTTTGTAAGATTGATTATGTATCCATGAATTTTCAAAATAAAAATAAATATATTTGCAAATAAAAATATCACAAGATGAATAACAAAGCTAAACTTATCATCATGGGAAGCATGATTACATTATTCGGTTGCAGCCAGAGCGCAAAACATTCTGTAAAAGAATATCCTGAGACAAGAAAAGACCTCACCGTCGTTGATGATTATTTCGGAACAAAAGTAGCTGATCCTTATCGTTGGCTTGAGAATGACACCACGGCAGAGACAGCACAATGGGTTGATGCTCAGCGTGCAGTGACAGAAGATTATCTTTCACAAATTCCATTCCGAGAGAATCTTAAACAACGTTTTACGGAATTGATTGATTACGAGCGTTACAGTCTTCCTTCAAAACGTTTCGGCAGGTATCTCTTCTCTAAGAACGACGGACTGCAAAATCAAAGCGTGATTTATATTCAGAATTCTTTGGATGAGGAAGCTTCTGTTCTTCTCGACCCTAACACATTATCTGACGACGGCACAGTGGCTCTAAGTGGAACCAGTCAGTCGAATGATGGAAAATATCTCGCTTATACCATTCAACGCAGCGGCTCCGACTGGGTGGAGATTTATGTGATGGATATAGCTACACGCGAACTTCTTCCCGATCATATCGAATGGGCTAAATTTACTGGAGCATCTTGGTATAAAGACGGTTTCTTCTATGCTGCTTACGACCGCCCTGAAGAAGGTAAAGAATTCAGTAACGTGAACGAAAATCATAAGATCTATTATCATAAACTCGGTACTTCACAAGAAGAAGATGTCTTGTTTTATGAGAATCCAGAACAAGCTCGCTATTTCCATAGTGTAAATCTTACGGAAGATGAGAGATATATGTTCCTTTATGAAAGCGGACAAGGCGCAGGAAGTACCTTGTGGATCAGAGATATGCAAGATCCTAAAGGTAAGTTCGAACAAATCGGCTTCGATATGGATTACTATTACAGTCCGATTGATGTTATAGATGGTACTTTGTATATATTCACAAATTATAAGGCTCCTAAAGGAAAAATCTGTAAAGTAGATGTGAAGAACCCTCAGATTGAGAATTGGGTCGAACTCATTCCAGAAAGTGAAAACGTCATAGCGGGTATCAACCTTGCCGATGGTAAAATGATTGTCACTTACGATCAGGATGCTTCTCATCATGCTTTCGTATATGATATGAATGGAAAAATGTTGCATGAGATAGCCTTGCCAACATACGGCTCTATCGGCATCAGCAGCGACTATAATGATTCTGAGATATTCTATGCCTTCACCTCTTTCGCTTTCCCAACAACGATCTACAGATATAATATCAACGACAACACTTCTGAGGTGTTTCGAGCTCCGGCAATAGATTTCATCTCTGAAGATTATACGACAGAACAGGTCTTCGTCACTTCAAAAGACGGCACCAAAGTTCCTATGTTCTTGACATATAAGAAAGGTTTGAGAAAAGACGGCAACAATCCTGCATTACTATATGGTTACGGAGGCTTTAACATTACATTGAATCCGGGTTTCTCGACATCACGACTTCCTTTCCTTGAAAACGGTGGCATTTATGCTCAGATGAATCTTCGTGGCGGTAACGAATATGGCGAGGAATGGCATATAGCAGGAACAAAATTGCAGAAACAAAATGTTTTTGACGATTGCATAGCCTGCGCTGAATATCTTGTCGAAAACTGCTACAGCAATCCTAAGTTGATGGCTGTTAATGGTGGTTCTAACGGAGGCTTGTTGGTAGGAGCTGTAGTGAACCAACGTCCTGATTTATTCGCGGTCGCTATTCCACAAGTCGGAGTGATGGATATGTTGCGTTATCATCTCTTCACCATCGGCTGGAACTGGGCAAGCGACTATGGCACCAGCGAGGAAAGCAAGGAGATGTTCGAAGCTCTATATGCTTATTCTCCATTACATACAATACAAAGCGGCGACGATGTAAAATATCCAGCCATCATGGTTACAACAGCCGATCACGACGACCGCGTCGTCCCGGCTCACTCATTCAAATATGCAGCGGCATTGCAAGCTGCTCAAACCGGCGATAATCCTAAAATCATAAGAATAGAAAGCAAAGCAGGTCACGGCGCAGGAAAACCTATCTCAAAAGTTCTTGAAGAACAAGCCGACATGTATGCTTTCATCTTGTACAATATGGGACTTGAATATGGAATTGAAAATTGAATGTGATTATACCTATGATTAAATGAAAAATTTAATAAATAAAACCACTTAAGATTAAACAAAATGAAAAGTGTAACTAAAACAATCTTTACTTTTCTCATGCTCTCGTTGAGCATGAATCTATTAGCTGATGAAAATAAAACTTCTGATTTCGGAATCAAAGGTTTTATGTGTAAGAACATGACTTCCTTAAATTATTATTTTCCTGATGATTCAGCGATATCTAATAAAAATTATGTGTGTTATTTAATTGATGGTGCCGATCAGTATGTCGCCCTCTCTGTTTTTTCAGAAGATAAGAAGAATGAGATTGTAGCATCGGAAAAATTTATGTTTGATGCAAACTCGTATGTTTATGCTGTTTATGAAATAATTGATAATGATGGTGTTGCTCATCTTGAATGCGTAGGTTTTTCTATGGAGAGCAATGCTGAGAGGAAAGACGTTAAATTAAACGACGTTTATTATCCAACACCTCTGGTCAAAGAGGATGATGATACACGAAATGTGATGATGGGTTATATTGAAGGGACGGCTTTGACAGAACCGTTATGGTTTAACAAAGATATGAATATCAAGACTTGGGATATTAACAAGTATGATTTCATTCAAGGTGAGGCTCCTGCTACGGTTCATCCTACTTTATGGAGAATGGAAAGTCTGAACAATGTGGATGGTATTTTCCAAGTATTGCCTATGGTTGAAAACGGCGGAAAGGACGGCATTATATATCAGGCACGTTCATACGATTTGGCGACGATGTCGTTCGTAAAAAGCGAGAACGGCTGGATTATCATCGACCCGTTGTCAAGTTCTGAAGGTGCAGCCGCTGCATGGGACGCTTTCAAAAAGAACGTCGATGAGAATGCTAAGGTTTCTGCTATACTTGTAACACACAGTCATGTTGATCATTATAACGGCATCAAAGGAATCATAGATCCTAATTCGATATGGGAAATATCGCAAGAAGAATATATCAAGTTGAGTGCTAATCCAAAGAAACTTGCCAAGGCTGCTGAAGGCAAGGTCTTGTTTGTAGCTCCTGATGGTTTCTATGACGAGGCTATCTCGGAAAACCTTTATCTTGGATCCAGTATGATACGCCGAGCCTTATATATGTATGGTATATTTCTTCCTGCCGATTCATACGGTCATGTCGGTTCTGGACTCGGAAAGGCAGCGACAATAGCCACTGCAGGTAAATTGTTTGAACCTTCTTTTGAACTGCAATGTGAAGAAAATGGTCTGAGAGACTTGTATATAGACGGTCTTAATTTCAGATTCCAGAATGTTCCGGGAACAGAAGCACCAGCTGAATTCCATATCTTTATCAAGGAATACAAGACATTATGTCCTGGGGAAAATGTCACTTACACGATGCACAACCTTCTCACCTCAAGAGGAGCTAAGGTGCGCGACCCAAAAGCTTTTGGAAATGCCATCGGAGAAGCAATGGATATTGCAGATGAATATTTTGATGGAGAGATTCAGGTTTTGCTTGGAACACACCACTGGCCTACATGGGGCAATGATAATATCAAAAATATGATGACCAAGCAAAGAGATATGTATTACTATTTCAATAATCAGGTGATACACATGATCAACAAAGGTATGAATATGGAAGAAATAGCTGAAGAGTTTACACTTCCGGAATCGCTTAATTCTGAATATTATAACAGAGGTTATTATGGTACTATCAATCATAATGTGAAAGCTGTTGTTCAACGTTATGCCGGATGGTGGGATGGCAATCCTGCCAATTATTACAAATATCCGGAAGAAGAAGTAGCAAAGAGATTTGTTGAGGATATGGGCGGTGAGGATGCTGTAATGGAGAAAGCACGTCAATATTTTATGAAAGGTGACTATCGCTGGACAATAGAACTGACGAAACAACTGGTTTTCAATAATCCTGAAAATAAAGAGGCTCGTTATCTACAAGCTGACGCCATGGAGCAGCTGGCATATTCTTTCGAGTCAGGCACATGGAGAAACATCTTCCTTTCAGGCGCTATGGAACTGAGAAACGGAGGCATGGCAGGAAAAACACCTAAGTCGGCTGCTATTAAATATGCTGTAAACACTATGCTTACGATGTCGCCGGAATATATTTTCGAATATTATTCGATCTTGTTAGATGGCGCTAAAGCTGGCAAAGACAATGTCGATTATTCGCTTAATGTTAAGATAGGACAAGATTGTTATAATCTGCATCTTGTCAATGGCGTACTTCATTATAAGAAAATAGATAAACCTGCGGAATATGTGTCATTCGTTAATGTAGAAGAGTTCGTCAATAACTTCAGGAAGAGAATGACGATGTATAATCCTGACAATGCGGAAAATACAGCTACAACTACAGACTATGACCCGATGGACGTTTTTTATCGATATTTTGAGATATTCGGTATAGGCTGGAACATCATTGAACCGCTGAAGTAAATTGAAAATTTGGTTTAAGGTTTAAAGTCGGATTTCGATAAACTTTAAAACTTCTAACTTCTAACTTTAAAACTACTTTAAACCTTAAACCTTAAACTTTAAACTATAAAATGACGATAACATCTAATTCTGGATTGATACTCGAAGGTGGGGGCATGAGAGGTGTTTTTACCTCTGGAGTCTTGGATTGTCTCATGGACAAAGGCATTCGTTTTCCTTATACGATAGGTGTCAGTGCCGGAGCTTGCAACGGACTCTCTTATATCTCAAATCAAAGAGGAAGAGCCAAATTCAGTAATATCGACTTGCTTGACAAATATCATTACATAGGAATAAAACATCTTTTGAAAAAAGGCAACATCATGGATTTCGACTTGCTATTCCATACTTTTCCAAATGAAATAATTCCTTACGATTATGAAAAACTGGCAAGTTGTACGGAACATTATGAGATGGTTACCACAAGTTGCAAGACCGGGAAAGCCTGTTATTTTGAAGAGAAGAACAATGCGGAAAGAGTTATAGATATCGTCAAAGCGTCGAGCAGCCTTCCGTTCGTGTGCCCGATAGCTTACGTCGATGGAGAGCCGATGTTGGATGGCGGCATAGCAGACTCAATTCCTGTCATGCGAGCGAGAGAATTGGGATACGATAATAATGTTGTCGTTCTTACACGTAACAAAGGCTACCGAAAAACTATCAAAGAGATGAAATATGTCTCGCTTTTCTATAAAGAATTTCCTGCTATGCAAGAAGCGATAAGAAATCGTAACAGGATTTATAACGAACAAATCTCCATGATAGAGGCTATGGAAGAACGTGGAGAAATTATCGTCATTCGTCCTCGAAAACCTGTTGAAGTTGATAGAATGGAGCGGGATACCAAAAAATTATTGGCTTTATACGAGGAAGGATATGAGATGACAAGCGGTTTGTTTTGATATAAACAATTGACAATCAACAAATTACCCCCCGATTGATAAAAAATATTTGCGATTTCTGTTGTATCATATATAAAAAAGATATAATTTTGCGAAATGAAATTATTTCTTTTTTTTTACATAATTATTAAAATTTTATGAAAAGGACATTATTATTTTTATTTGCTTTTTTAGCGACTTTGCCTGTCTTGGCACAAAGAAACGGAATAGAATACCGAAATACCAAACTCATATCTACTATGTGTGATGAGGAATATCAATTTATTTATCCTGATGAGGTAAGCACAAATCCTATATGTGTAAAATTAATTTATGATGCTGCTGGTATCTCTTATGTTGACTCGTTGTATTACAATGAGTTGGGACAACTTGCAAGAATTGATAAGTATTATGATTATGGCAGCTATTCTGAGATGGTGGGTTATATTTGTTTTACATACAATGAGAAGGGACTGAAAATCAAACAAGAGACATATTCAACATATTAGAAAGATGGAACTTTGGAAACGGTAGTGGTTTTTGCATACGATGAAAACGATAATATGATATTGGCGGAGCAAGAAGATACTTATGGCTATTACAAAGCCAAGATTGATTTCTTATATAATGAAGAGGGGTTAAGGACAGAAACCATCTTCTCAACTGATGATGGCGAAGGTTATGTGTCGGATGAGTTGATAAGATATGAATATGAGAACGGACGTATGGTAAATGAAAAGTGGTTTTTTATTGATGAAGGAGAAGAATATCTTGATAGTGAAACTGTATATGTATATGATGATCACGGTAACTGTATTATTGCAAAAGAACTTGCAGAGGACGGTGTCCCATATTGGATGACGGAATATCAATACGATCTTTCAGTCAGTTATGATGCTGTTTATTATTTTGAATATCCAGACGAATATATGTTCCTTACTCCTTCATACAATAATATGATTATAGGTTATACTGATTTTTATAAAAACGATAATGGGGAGCTAGAGATCGATTGTGAGTATGAATATGAATATGATCAGATATTTGATGCCGTTGAAGAAAATTCTATTGAGGCAAGTATTTATCCAAATCCTGTAAAAGATTTCATCAATATTGAAGTTGAGAATATGGATCTTGTTGAGCTTTATGATATTTTTGGCAAGAGATTGTATTCAGAAAAAGAAAATGACAATGTTAAAATAGATATGAATGGATATGCTGCCGGTATTTATTTCCTCAAAATATATTCAGAAGGAAGAAATACTGTTGAGAAGATCATCAAGAAGTAAATTTTTTAAAGATATATTAAACATCAGGACTCCAGGTCAACTCAGAGTCCTGATGTTTTTTTATTACTATATCGCTTCTACCATAAGCATTTCTTCGATGTCTCTTTCCATACGAGCGGGTTTTACGGTGGGTGCGTATCGTTTGATTCTTTTCCCATCGGCGGACACAAGAAATTTTGTAAAATTCCATTTGATGTCTTCTCCAAGAATATTTTTTGTCTTTTCCTTCAAAAACTGATAAAGAGGTGAGGCGTTCTTACCATTGACATCTATTTTTTTCATCATCTGAAATGTCACGCCATAGTTGATCTGACAGAAATTCTTTATCTCTTCATCGCTTTCCGGATCTTGACTTGCGAACTGATTACAAGGAAATCCTAATATGACGAGACCTTTGTCTTTATATTTTTGGTTTAGTTCTTCGAGACCTGCAAATTGTGGTGTGAAACCGCACTTGCTTGCTGTGTTGACTATGAGTAATACTTTCCCTCTAAACTGTTTGAAATCCAATTCCTTACCATCTGATGTTAGGGCTTTGAAGTCATAAATCGTGTTCATAATATTTTAGTTTAAATCATGACAAAATAAAAAACAAAACGGGTAATTGTTCAAACATTTTTTTTATTTTTGTAAAAAAGAAGATGATAAGGTAATGAGACAAGAAATAAACGGACAGATAGTAGATATAGTTGATTCACGAATTTTTGAAGGAACTATAGTGGTGGAAAACGGTAAAATCGCAGATGTTATTGACAAAAGTCATAGCCATAGTCATAGCCATAGTCAGATCATAATGCCGGGATTCGTTGATTCTCACGTTCATATTGAGAGTTCTTTGCTTGTTCCGACAGAGTTTGCACGTCTTGTTGTTCCTCATGGCACTGTGGCGTCTGTCAGTGATCCTCATGAGATCGCCAATGTTTTAGGTGTGGAAGGTGTAAGATATATGGTTGAGGTTGGTAAGATGTCGCCTTTTAAATTTTATTTCGGTGCACCTAGTTGTGTTCCTGCGACTTCGTTTGAGACATCAGGAGCTGTCGTTGATTCTGATGATATTGAAGAACTTCTTTCCTCTGATGATATTAAATATCTTGGAGAGATGATGAATTATCCGGGAGTTTTGTATGAAGATAAGGAGGTGTTGAAGAAGTTAGACTCGGCAAAGCGTCATAATAAGCCTATTGACGGTCACGCCCCGCTACTCAGCGGCGATGAGCTCATAAAATATGCCTCCGCAGGAATAGGCACCGACCACGAATGTTCAAAAATAGAGGAAGCTCGCGAAAAAACATCGCTGGGAATGAAGATACAAGTGCGCGAAGGTAGTGCCGCAAATAATTTCAACTCCCTCATAGGACTCATTGATGAAAATCCTGAAAATGTGATGTTCTGTACCGACGACGCTCATCCTCACGAACTTGTAAAATCTCATATCAACGCTCTTGTGAAAAAAGCTATCGGCATGGGATACAATATCTTAGATGTTATAAAAGCAGCTACACTGAATCCAATACGTCATTATAAACTTGAAGTCGGACTATTACAGAAAAATGACCCCGCCGATTTTATCATTGTGGATAATTTTGAAGACTTTAATGTCTTAAAGACTTATATCGACGGAGTTTTAGTGGCGGAAAACGGAAAATCGCTGATAGAGAAATCTTCGGTTGAGGTGGTAAATAATTTCGTGGCAGAGAGAGTCAAAACAGAAGATTTCTGTGTTTATGATGAAGGAAAAGATGTCAATATTATAGGTGTTATCAATGGAGAACTTCTGACAGAGAGGTTGGTAGGAAGACCGAAATCAATTAGGAATGAGGAATCGGGAATTGGAAATGTGACTGAGAATGTTCTTGTTAGCGATGTTGAGAATGATATTCTGAAGATAGCTGTCATCAATCGTTATGAGAAGAATAAACCTGCTGTCGCCTTTATCAAGAATTTTGGTTTGAAAAAGGGCGCATTAGCTTCAAGTGTGGCACACGATAGTCATAATATAGTCGTTATTGGTTGCAGTGACGAAGATATGATGATGGCAGCCAATATGATTATTGAATCAAAAGGCGGTTTTGCAGTATATTCCGATGACGTTAAAATGTGTCTGCCTTTACCTATAGCAGGTATTATGACAAATGACGATGCTTTTGAAGTAGCTGATAACTATCAAAAAATAAAAGACTTATCCAAGAAACTCGGGTCTAATCTAAGTGATCCTTTCATGACGATGGAATTTATGGCATTATTGGTAATACCAAAGATAAAACTCAGCGACAAAGGACTCTTCGATTGTGAAAAATTCGAACTTACGTCAATATTTGTATGATATTAAGCTTTTAAAAGCTTACTGAGACGTCTGCGTATAGGTTCATCGTACAATTTTAGGCAGGCGTATGCCAAAGCGATATTAATAATCATTACCAATATAACGGCAAGCCATGTTTCTTTCAAGCTATATAATTGATTATCAATCAGCCATGCGTAGAAGAGATACATTATGGGATAGTGAACTATGTATAGAGGATAAGAAATATCGCCCAGGAAATTACATATTTTTGCGGTAAACGGCTTTGTCGTTCCTGAAGCTCCAAGCCATACTAATATTGGAAATACTAGCATGATACAGCATAGTTCGTAGATGCCGTTGATGCTGATATTAGCGGTTTTTGGGATATAAGGTATTGAGAATAAGGTGAATAATATTATTGTTGCTATCCAGAATATACCCTTTATTTTTACCGGTTTGAAATTACGAGCCAATAACATTCCAAGTGAGAAAGGGAACAGCATTCTCAGTAGTCCGCCGAAGAAATTGGCGGAATCTAGAGTCCATCCGATGCCAATCATATCATATCCAGATATATCGAAAGCGACGAACCAGGTCCATAGTAATCCGATTAATATGGTGAATAAGGTTAGTATTTTATTAGAGAGTCGTCGTATAAATAATGCGTATATGATATTGCCGATATATTCGAAGAACAGCGACCAGCTAGGACCGTTGAGAGGAAACATCTCTGCGTTTCCGCGTATGTCGTAGGGAGCTCCAGGATAAGCAGGGATGAAGAACAGTGTAAGGACAAATGCTATCATAGTCCAATGAAATGGAGTGGTACTGCCGTCCCATTTCACTCCACCTTGAATGAGAAATGTTATCAGTCCGATAAAGGCTCCTATGATAAGCATTGGGTGTAATCGTATGAGACGTCGTTTGAAGAAGGTTCCTATGGTAAGTTTCTTTGATGAAGACTGAGGAGTTTTCCATCTGTCATCGTAGGCGTAGCTTATGACAAATCCGGAGAGCATGAAGAAGAAATCTACTGCGATATGACCGTGGTTAAAAGTCTCTACGATAGATCCTTTAGCGAAAGCGAAGCCTTCGAAGACGTGATACCATAATACCATGAGAGCTGCTGCTCCGCGTAGGCCGTCAAGTATCGCGTAATGAGGTTTTGTGTCGAGGAAATAGTTCTGTGATGAGTTGATATTTGACATGATATTTATTTGAGAGTAAAGCTTTTGATTTTCTTATATATAGCACCTTCTGGACGTAGTATGCTTTGAAATAATATTATTTCATCAACATTCTGATTGATGTATGACATTTGTTCTATTCCGGCGACGATTTTTTGGAAGTATTGTTTCTCGCATAGATCTTTGATACGGCATAATGTGATATGAGGGACGAAATTTTGTCTGTCGCGAATAAAGCCCAATTTATCGAATGCAGAAAGAGTATCTTCTTCCAGGTCATAAAGTTCCTGAGGGGTATTTTGCATTCCCAGCCATAAGACTCGGGGGGCATATCTGCTTCCGAAAACACCGGTTCTGTTAAAGTTCATATTAAAACTTTTATGGTGTTTTGACAAGGCATCGATGCTTTCGATGATTTTCGGTATCTCATCAGGATGAGTATCGCCTATGAATTTAAGAGTAAGGTGTATATGCTGAGGTTTGACCCAGTTGATTCGTTGTTCATGACTTAGTTGTCGTTTCAGTCCTTCCAGAAGAGGTACGAAACCGTTGTCATTAGTTTTTATAGGTATTGCGAGAAAGAGTCTTTTCATTTTCAAGGGTATAGAATCAATAATCCATTTGTTTGTAATCTTCTGCTAGTCCGCCTATTGAAGTTTCTCTGTAAAGTAGAGGCATATCGTGGCCTGTTTTTTTCATTGTTTCTACTACTTTATCGTATGATACTCTATGGGTTCCGTCGGTGAAGGTGGCGTAGATGTTAGCGTCCATGGCGCGTGCTGCGGCGAATGCGTTACGTTCTATGCAAGGTATCTGTACCAATCCGCACACGGGGTCGCATGTCATTCCCAGGTGGTGTTCCAGAGCCATTTCGGCGGCATATTCTATTTGTGCGCAGCTGCCTCCGAAGAGCTGGCATGTGGCGGCGGCAGCCATGGCGCAAGCGACGCCCACTTCTCCTTGGCAGCCTACTTCTGCACCAGAGATGGAGGCATTGGTCTTGGCAATGTTGCCTACTAATGCGGCTGTAGCTAAAGCTTTGAGAATGCGTGTTTTAGAGAAGTCGTAAGCCTTGGAACAATGGTATAATACGGCTGGTAAAACACCACATGAACCGCAGGTTGGTGCTGTTACGATGAGCCCTCCAGAAGCGTTCTCTTCGCTGACAGCAAGAGCGTATGAGAATACCAAACCACGATTTTTTAAAGTGTGCTGATACCCCATTGCCTTGATATGATACATTGCAGCTTTGCGCGGTAAATTTAAAGGTCCGGGCAAACGACCTTCCATCTGTAAACCACGCTCAACAGCGTCTTGCATAGCCTGCCATACTTGTTCTAAATAATCTAATAGATATGGATCACTCTCCACATCCTTCACATATTCCCAATATGCCTTGCCACTGTCTTCACACCAATTGAGAATGTCAGTCATCTTCGTTATAGGATATATGTCTTCCAAGACTGAAGGCTTTCCTTCTTCTTCTAGAGCTCCACCTCCAACACTATAGACAGTCCATTCGTCTGTTACTATATCATTATTGTCGAAAGATTTGAAAGTCATTCCGTTAGGATGATAAGGCAAGAAAATTTCAGGTTTCCAAATTATCTCTACAGGAGCGACATCTTTCAAGACTTCAATGATGGCTTGGTCTGTTAAGTGACCTTTACCTGTAGCAGCAAGACTGCCATATAAGGTCACCTCAAAACGTCTGGCATTAGAATTCCGTGAAAGAAATTGCTCCGAAGCAAATCTTGGTGCCATTGTGTGACTACTTGACGGGCCGTGACCTATGCGATATATCTCTTTTATTGTTTTCATCGTTAATTACGAATAATTATTTGAGGATACAAAAATAAAAAAATATATATTTGCACTTAAAAAAATATGAATATTATGAGTAAGATTCAAGATGACAACAAATTATATTCTTTTTTGAGACCATTTGTGGATTATCATGTAAAGAAAGCTTTTCGTTCATATAAAGTCGTTGGTACTGAGAATATTCCAAAGGATGCGGCTTGTATCTTTGCAGCTAATCATACCAATACTCTGATGGATGCATTAGTGCTTCTTGTTATGAATCGTGAAAAGAAAGTCTTTATCGCCAGAGGAGATATCTTTAAGAAGCCAACGATAGCCAAGATAATGCATTTTTTGCGAATCCTCCCTATATATCGTATTCGTGATGGTTATAAGAGTGTGAAAGATAATAATGCCGACATTATAGATAAGGCTGCAGATGTAATTTATGATGAAGTTAAGTTGTTCCTTTATCCAGAAGCTACTCATAGGACAAAACACTCGCTTCGTCAACTGAGTAAAGGTATTTTCCATATCGCATTGAAAGCTAACGAAGATTTCGGACATGAGAAACCTATTTATTTGGTGCCAACAGGCATAGAATATGGTGATTATTTCCGTTATCGTAGTACTGCCCTCGTAAGCTTTGGCGAACCTATCAATGTTACGGAATATGTAAATGATCATAAAGGGGAGAATGAAGCAATTATCATGAATGGATTGCGTGAGATGTTAACAGAACGCCTTGCTGCTAAAATTTCATATATTCCTGATAATGAAGAAGATTATGAAGCTATATGGGAAATGACAAAGATAAAATCAGGTCTGAAGGGTAGCCTTGAAGAACGTTTGGAACGTAATCAAAAGACGATAAAAGAGATTCTTGAATGGAAAGAGAAAGAGCCTGAGAAAGCAAAAGAGACTTTCGAGAAAGTCGATAAATTTATAAAAAAACGTAAGAAAAAAGGTATCTCTGTGACTTCTGTGGCAAATAATAATATCGTAGCTACAGTATTATGGAAAACTTTAGTGGCTTTGTTAGGACTTCCTTATTATATTGTTTCGGCGGTGGCGAATCTGCCTATTTGGCTGCTTACAATCTTGTTGAAAAGAAGTTTTAAAGATAAGGCGTGGGGAAATACCATCAGTTTTGCTGTTGAGACGATATTGCATCCTTTGATGACAACATTATGTATTGTGCTCACATTCTGCTTATTGCCATGGGAAATCGCAGCATTATCTACTCTGCTGTTCTATTTCTCATATATGTATTTCGTCGATTTTAGCGAGTTTTTGCGAAAATGGATCTCAGATGTGAGATGGAGACTTTTTCGATAGTAATTTGAGGAAAACCATAAAACCAAGATGTCATGAACGTTATTAAGAATGAGAAGATTGAGATGCTGAATAGATTTGTGAAGAACACTGATGTTCACATCTTTCTTACAGGTAAGGCAGGTACGGGAAAGACGACATTCCTTCGTAATCTTGCTGTATATACTTATAAGAGAATGGTAATAGTTGCACCGACAGGTGTGGCCGCCATCAATGCTGGTGGTGTGACAATACATTCTTTTTTTCAACTGCCTTTCGGTCCTATCGTGCCAGATTCCGGAGCCGTCTCAAAGTCGTTACCTGTCTCAGGGTTGAATGCTCAGAAACTCAATAAAACAAAATTGAAGATAATGCGAAGTCTCGATCTCTTGGTTATAGATGAGATTAGTATGGTGCGTGCCGACCTGCTCGATGCTGTCGATGCTGTCTTGCGTAAGGCTCGACGTAACAGCAAGGCTTTCGGTGGAGTTCAACTGCTTATGATTGGCGATATACAGCAGCTGGCGCCGGTGGCTCGTCCTAACGAGTGGGAACTTCTGCAACCTTTTTATAAATCGGTGTATTTCTTCGACAGTCATGTCTTACAGAAAAATCCTTACATCTGTATAGAACTCGACCATATATATCGACAGAATGACGGTGCATTTATTGAGATACTCAACCAGGTGAGGAATAACTGTTTGGATGATAAAAATCTTACCTTGTTAAACTCGCGATACATACCAAATTTCAACCCTCACGATAACGAAGGTTATATCACCTTGACGACACATAATTATCAGGCCGACGACATCAACGAAAGCAAATTAAAGATGCTTGATTCTGAAATGTTGACTTTTGAAGCTAATGTGGAAGGCGTCTTTCCTGAGAACGCCTATCCTACAAAAGAAATTCTCGAACTTAAAGTAGGTGCACAGGTTATGTTCGTGAAGAACGACCCTTCGTCAGAGAAACAGTATTATAATGGTAAAATAGGAAAAATAATTTCTTATAGTAAAGATGATGGTCTTCAGGTCCAGTCTGATGATGATATAATTAATGTGACGACGGTAAAGTGGCAGAATTTTGAATATACACTGAATGAAGAAACTAATGAGATAGAGGAGAAGGAGATAGGTAGTTTTACTCAAATTCCATTGAAGACAGCCTGGGCGATAACTGTTCATAAAAGTCAGGGCTTGACCTTCGAAAAAGTGATACTCGATGCTGAGATGGCATTTGCTCACGGACAGGTTTATGTGGCTTTGAGCCGTTGTACTTCTCTGGAAGGTCTGGTGCTTAAATCCAAAATATCGAGAAGTGTTTTGCTTAACGATAACGTTATCAATGCTTATGTGGATAGGATTCCTTCTCTGGAACCTGACGAAAAACAGCTTCTCAGAGAAGAATGGAACTTCTATCATGATATGATAATAGAATTATTTTCTTTTAATGACTTGGAACTGCAGATGAATCGTCTCGCTAAAGTAATAAGAGAAAACGATAATATATTAGAGAAAGATACCGTGGATAAGATCGCCGAACAACGTCAGCGTTTTAGAACGGAAATTATTGATGTTTCAATGAAATTCTATCGTCAGATTGAAACAATATTGCTGAATCAGGATAATACGGATTCCTCATTTCTTCAAGAAAGAATAAAAAAAGCCTCAACTTATTTCTTCGACAAACTCAACGAATTGGAAAATATCGGTGACTTGATTCATGAGACCGATAATAAAAATGTAAATACATTGGTAAAGGAGATTCTCAATATAATAAAAGAGATTCTTTACGTAAAGACGGCTTGTCTTAATGTTACGAAAAATGGTTTTGATACGGAGAAATATTTAGAGATAAAGAATAAGAAGACTGTTGAATCAGAAGGGTTGAAATCGTCTAAGTTGAAGTCGAAGTCTGTCGATAAGAAAGATAAGCCTTTGATGGATAAGTTACTATGGTGGCGCGATATGAAGGCTGCTGAAATGGAAGTGGAAGAATTCCGCATCTTACCTAAGAGTGTATTGGTTGATATCGTTAAGAAGAAACCTGTTACTATTAAGGAACTCAAGGATATTTCAAAATTGGGCGCCACTCGTATCAAGAGTTTCGGCGCGGATATTATCAATATGGTTTTGGAATATCAAGGTTTTAAGAAGATGGAGTTTGATGATGAGGAATCTAAGAAGGAGATGAATCTTTCGAGAAGCGAATCTCTGACCTTAGAACTTTTGGATGAAGGTCGTTCCATAGATGACATCGCTAAAGAAAGAGAATTGGCACGAAGCACTATTGAGACACATATATTAAAGATTGTGAAATATGGCTTGTATGATGCTACTGACTTCGTTGCTAAAGAACGTTACGACATTATAAAAGATTATTTTGAAGAGACACAAGATACTTCAACTACTTCCGCTCGTGATGTCTTAGGTGATGAGTTTTCTTATTTTGAGTTACGATTGGTACTTAATGCTATAAAGAAAGAGACGTCACTCAATTAAAATGACGTCTCCAATCCTTTAGACTTTCGTCTTTAGCTTTTTATCAATCAGAACATCGGCAACTGATAGATGAAACCTACAGAGACACGATTTGTCTGATAATTTGCAGTATTGATAAGTTCTTCATTATATAAATAAGAACGTCCGACGTATGTGAGGAAGAAATGCAAATTGCTTTCCATAGGGTAATATTCTATACCACCAAAATAACCTAATGAGGTACGATACTTACCTTTTTCTATTGTAGGTGTATCAAAACCTTGAGACGATTTTGTTATAGAAGCTGTTTCGTACATGCCTTTTACGAATATGTTCCATTTGTTAGCAATACGATAATTCAATTTTGTTACGATAGACATATATGCAGCATTCATAACATTATGGTCGTCCTGTTCACCAATAATACCTGTCATTATACCTCCACGATCGATAGCATCATTTGAATACATGAAGTCGAGATACATATTGAATTTACCGAATGTCAATTCATTACCGAGAGCGAAGTAATATAAGTTCTTGCCTTCTGCCTGACTCATGAGAGATGCAGACCAACGTGTCTTATATATATTACTGAAATTACCATTCCAATTTAAGGTATAAACTAAAGGTAACTTGGAAGGTATTGCTTTAGAACCCGGTATTGCTTCCATATTGTCATTCGGAAATACTCCATAGGTATCATTAAATGGAGCATTCAAGCTGTTCAAGATTTGGAAATTGAGTTGATGTCCTTTAGCGAAGTCGTAACCGATATTGATACCTGTCAAGAAGTTGCTCATGTATTCGATCATGTCGCTGTATTCATAAATCTCGATTGGGTTAGCGTCGAATTCGAAACCGCCGTAAGCAGCACATTGTTTACCTAAGAAGAGTGAGAATTTATCGCTCAACTTGACACCGATACCAGCGATGTCGATGGAAGTAGGAAGGTTGTCGATATTGTCGCCGCCGTTATTAGGACGGTTCAAGCGTTGACGCCAACGATAAGAAAGCCATTCGTTGACATTGCCTTTAGCCTCGATACGAAGCTGACGCATATTGAATTTGCCATAATCGAAACCGGCATCATTGAACATAGCGTCGAAGCTGCCGTTCATGTTCATGTAAAGATTGAACTTATCTGTCTTTTTCTTTACGCCTGATAATTCTTCATACAAAGATTTGTCTTGAGTAGTAGCGGCTTGTTGAGCGTTCACGCCGATGACGCAAAATGCGATGACTAATAATGTAAATATTTTTTTCATAATTGGTTGTGATTTATTTTTAATTAATTTAAAGTCGCAAGGTCGCAAAGTCGCAAGGTCGCAAAGTGTAAATTTACTTTTAGACTCTGAGACATTGTGACTCTGAGACATTGTGACTTTACAACATTAAAACTCATTAAAATATTCTTGAATTTGTTGCCAATCGTTTGTTTTTGTCAAAGCGAGCATCAACAAGATACGAGCCTTTTGTGGGTTGAGTTGTTGTGATGCTACGAATTGATATGCGGCGTCGTCAACTTCATTGTCTAATGTGCTTGGTCCTGTTGGAACGCGTGATGAACGAACTACTTGGATTCCTTTTTTACGAGCTTTTTCCAATACAGGGAATACGTCTTTGTGGATGTTGCCGTTACCGACACCAGCGTGGATGATGCCTTGATAATCGTTTTTCAACATTGGTTCAACCATGTCGGCATTGACACCGGCGTGGCTATAGACGATACCTACTTTTGGTAATTTGTCTAAGTTTGTCACGTCGAAAGGAGATGCTGTTGTGTGTTTCTTGAGAGGTTCTTGGTTGTAGAATACCTTACTGTTGAAGATGTAACCGAGAGCGCCGGCATTAGGAGCCTGGAATGTCTGTACTCCTGTGGTGTGCATTTTTGTCACGCTCTCTGCACCGAGGATGTTGTCGTTCATCACCACGAGAACGCCTTTGCCATGAGATTCAGGAGCGGCTGCTGTTACTACAGCGTTGTATAAGTTACGAGGACCGTCGGCACTGATAGCTGTTGAAGGACGCATAGCACCTACCAAGACAACAGGTTTGTCGCTGTTAACGGTGAGGTTCAAGAAATATGCTGTCTCTTCCATAGTGTCGGTGCCGTGAGTGATGACGATGCCATCGACATTAGGGTCTTGTAATAATTCGTTGATTCTCTTCGCTAAGATGAGCCATACTTCATCGCTCATATCTTGTGAGCCGATACGTACTACCTGCTCGCCTTCACAGTTGGCGATGTTTTGTAATTCAGGAACAGCTTCTAATAAGGTAGCGATAGCCATTTGACCTGCGGTATAATTTGTTGCTGTTGATGAAGTGCCAGAGCCGGCGATGGTTCCACCAGTCGCAAGGATGCGGATGTTTGGTTTCTGTGCAAATGCGATAGTTGCTGTCATTAACAAAGCAACCATCATAAGGGTTAATCTTTTCAAAGTTTTCATTGTGAAATATTTTAAGCTAATTAATAATTGTAACGTCGATTTTGTTCAAATATTTTTTTTAAGTCACAGGGTCGCAGGGTCGCAAGGTCTCAAAGATAGATACTCTGCGACTTTATGACCTTGTGACTTTGCGACCTTAAAACAAATAATTAAATCCTATATATACTCTCATACCTTCGCCGTCTCTTTTGTCTAAGGCTTTAGCGGCTTCTGCAGAGATGATGAAATTCTTATTCATGATGAGCTTAAGTCCACAGCCAGCCGAAGTATGTATTCCTTCTTTCTCTCCGCTGTAGATTAAGTTCTGAGCATCTGCTGGCGTAAGATGATATTCTTCTTGAATCTTATTCCATGCAGTTTCTTGTTCTGTAAGACGATAAGCTTGTGTCACCATACCAGCATCGAAGAACGGGTTAAGAGCGATGTTCCAGTTTTGGTTTATGAATTGGAAACCAAGAATCTTCCAGCGAAGTTCTGCGTTGAGCCAAGCGTAACCTGCGCCAACGACTCTGTTTCTGTTGATGCCTCTAACAGAATTACTTCCGCCCATAGCATCTGTTGACATCTTTTTATAAAACAGCATATTAGAGTTGAACATCGCGTAGTATGGAATCTCGCCAGCGACGACATTCTGTGTGACGAGACGATAAGCAAAGGTGAGGTTTTCTTTTACAATTGGAACATAGTGTTGCCAGACAGCATTGAAAGTAAAATGAGTATAGCCATCACGGTCGATGAAGTCGGGAGTTCCTGTTAAAGTAGCTTCGAAATACATTCCTTTGGTAGGATCGCTGTCGTGATTTTTGGAGTCATAAATAAATGCGAATTTAAGTTGGGTGACGTTACCGCCCCTGGCTTCGTTATATCTGATGAGACCGCTTTTGCGATATAATTCGTACAATGTCATTTGTTCGTCATACAAATATTCCTCGTTTTGGATTTCTATTCTTCCCATGTTATAGTTGAAATAGCTGAGACCGACACCATAATAGAAATGCTCTCCGAATCCGAATTTCTGACGGAAGCTGGAATTGAATCTGAACTGATTACGTTTCATTCTGTAGAACACGCTCTTAAAATCAGGGTCGAAATTTTCAATTAACGACTTTTGACCGTTGACTGTTGACTGTTGACTTAAAACATAAATATCGTTATAAAATGGAGATTCAAAACCATTAAAGCCGTAGAACTCGAAACGTTTGTCGGTGAAATAACCTGCATCGACGAAAAGTCGTGAATTAGGAAGTAGGTTATAGAAGTCGCCGTAAAAACGAAGATTAAGCGAACCTTTGGTATATGCCGATACTTCTAAGTTCATCTTATAATCGAATTTCGGGTAACGAGAACCATCACCGTAGTTGAAAATATCGACGCAAGCCCCGTATTGGAAACCAAGATCGGAGTTGTAACCTACAACAGGAAGCGGACCGAAGTTCCAGCCTTTCTTTATGAGTTCGCCTTTTTCATTGTAAATCTTCTCTTTCTTTTTCTTGTCCTTGTTGTCAGCGTTCTCATTAACATCTTGAGCCACAGCAACTGAAGAGAATAATAAACATGTTAATAGTGCTAAAAAAAATTTACCCTTTTTCATAATCCAATTATTAAAGATGATTTTTAATTTGCCCGTTAATTCTATGAATGTCAGATATAAATCTTTTTTTTGAAATTATAATCACATCTTAAAAAAAATATATATCTTTGTTCTGCTGAGCAAAAGTAAAAAATTTTTTTTATGGAACAACGAAATAATGAACAAAATAGCGTTATTTTTCAGATAGCTGATATAGTTAATAAGATGTCAAGTCAGGTTAACTTCTTGATTAGAAAGAATCTGCTTATGAACCAACTTGATGTTGACATTATGATGGAAAATACAAGAAAATTATACAATGCCTTGTGTTCTGTTAAATGCAATATGGATGTTGACTCAATTCCTATGGAGATAGAGAATGAGGAGGATTTGGGAATTAGGAATGAGGAATTAGGAATGGGGAATGTAAAAGATGATGAAGAATTTATAGAGGATAATTACGAAGAGGAGCCTGAAGAGAATTCTGATAATGATGCAGAGGAAGAAATTGAAGAAATAGAAGAGAAAATAGAAGAAGATTTTGAAGAAGGGACTGAGGATGTGATTGAGGAGGATTCAGGCATTAGGACATATATAAAGACTATAGAAGCCGAGCCTCAGACTCTTGGAGACAAGTTAGAACAGAAAGAGGACAATAGTTTGGCTGCACGACTTCAGCGTAAGCCTGTGACTGATTTGATGATGGCGATAGGTATAAATGATAAGTTCCTGTTACTTAATGAATTGTTTGCCGGGAGTATGGAGAAGTATAATAAATCTATCAGGGCTTTGAATAGTTTTTCAACCTTATTTGGTGCCAGGACATATATGAGTGAGTTACAGATTGAACTTCAGTGGGACTGTGATTCTGAGGCTTATAAGAAGTTGAGTGATTTAGTTGAAAGAAGATTCTTGTAGATATGAAGTTGTATTTAGTACCGACACCTATAGGTAATTTAGAGGATATAACTTTGCGTGCGTTAAGGGTTTTGCGAGAGGAAGTTGATCTTATATTGGCAGAAGATACACGTACTAGCGGTAATCTTATGAGGCATTATAGCATCAATAAGCCCATGTCGGCATTTCATATTAACAATGAGCATAAGGTTGTTACTAATTTTGCGGAGCGTATTCTCGCAGGTGAGCGCATGGCTCTTGTGACTGATGCCGGCACACCTGCTATCTCAGATCCGGGTTTTCTTCTGGTACGCGAATGCTTACGTCTTGGAGTAGAAGTGGAATGCCTGCCAGGAGCTACAGCCTTCGTGCCGGCTCTCGTCAACTCAGGACTATCTGCTGACCATTTTATCTTCGAGGGATTCCTGCCTCATAAAAAGGGCCGCCAGACTAAAATCAACGAAATAGCAAAAAATCATTATACAACAATACTCTACGAATCACCATTCCGCCTTATAAAAACTCTGCAACAACTTATGGAAGTGTGTGGTCCCGATCGCCGTGTCTCAGTGGCTCGAGAACTTACAAAAATATACGAGGAAAATGCAAGAGGCACTCTATCTGAAGTGCTGGAATATTTCTCTCAAAAAGAGGTGAAAGGAGAGATAGTGATAATATTGGAAGGTCTAGAAAAAGAATAAATGCTAACTTAATAAAAATAATTATGAAAATCAAAACATTACTTACATTGTTGTTCCTGCTGATGATAACATCAGTAAACCTAATGGCAGCTCCTTTACATAATGTGGAAAGGATCTTGACACAACCAGATGGATCAAAATTATATTGTTTCGCTTCTGGTGATGAATTCTATAACCGTCTTCACGATGCAGAAGGTTTTACCATCGTACAAGCAGATAACGGATACTTCGTCTATGCTGAGAAAGATGTTAATGGTAAAATAGTCCCTACACAATATGTGGCAGGTAAGGTCGATCCTAAATCAGTTGGATTACAACCAAATATTATGATTTCCAAAGAAGAGTACTTGCAAAGAAAAGAGTCTAAGAGAGCTCCGAAAATGGAAATCGATACCAAAAATCTAAACCATGGAGTCTATAATAACTTGGTCGTCTTTATTAAATTCTTGGGCGATGAGGATCTTACTACAACCAAAGCCGAGATAGATTCTATGTTTAATTATGATGGCTATTACGACATCTCGATGAATAATTATTTCAAGAAAGCTACTTATAACCAATTGTCGATGGAGTCGTACTGCTATCCTATCCCTGAAGGTAATAAGATATTGGCTTATGAAGATATTTACCCAAGACATTATTATGAACCTTATAATCCCACTACCAACCCAGAAGGTTATCACGATCAGGGCGAACGTGAATTCCCGCTCTTGAAAAGAGCTATAGAATATGTTGCAGACCAGATTCCTGATACCTTAGATATCGACCGTAATGATGATGGTTTAGTAGATAACGTTATCTTCGTCGTTAAAGGTAATGTCGGTGATTGGGCTGAATTGCTCTGGCCTCATATGTGGTCTTTATATGGAGAAGATGTATATATTCACGGTAAAAAAGTGTGGACATTTAACTTCCAGCTGGAAACTTCAAGCTATTTCTCAACATCTACACTGTGTCACGAGATGTCACACTCATTAGGATTCCCTGACCTTTATCACTATTACGAAGGTACTAACCTCACACCTTCAGGAGGATGGGATCTCATGTGCGCTAACGCTCATCCACCACAACACTCCGCGACATATATGAAATATAAATATGGAACATGGATCGATAAGATTCCTGAAATAGAATATGGTACATATACCTTAGAGGCTAACTCTTGGGAAGGAGGCAGAAGAAATTGCTATAAGATACCAACTGACGATCCTAATCAGTTTTATCTCGTGGAATATAGAAACAAAGAAAATATGTTTGAGAGAGCATTGCCTGGCCATGGTATGTTAATATACAGAATCGATACTCGTTTCAGTGGTGGTGCAGGTTATAACGGCTATGATAGCTTCGACGAAGTTTATATCTTCCGTCCCGGCGGCTCCCAACATCAAGATGGATCTATCAATGCGGCAGCTTTCTCAAAAGAGAATAATAAAACCGTATTTAATCATACCACAAATCCTTATCCGTTCCTGAACCCTGAAATCATCGATGAGGAAATAAATATCTGTAATATCTCAGGTGTGGGCGACCAGATGACATTCACATATTGCCCTATACATAATACAGAAATAGTGCCGCAAAATCTGCTCGCTAACGTTGATGGATCAGATTCTGTGTTCTTGGAATGGGATGCAGTGGAATCTGCCGAAACATATAACATCTACCTCGATGGGGAATTGCTAAAAACTGAATATAATAACTATTGTAGCGGCGGCGTCGATCTGGAAGATGGATATCATGAATATTATGTAACCGCTAACTGCAACGGAGAAGAGTCATATCGCTCTAACGAGGTGTCTGTGATTATAGGCGATTATTGTGGATATGTATTCAATATGACATCTACAGGTGATTACGGATGGCAAGGCGGCGAGATTAAACTCTCCTTCGATAATGACATGGATGATGTCTATTATACAATCTATTCCGGTAATAATCTGACAAAAGATATTGTCCTTCCCGTAGGTACTGATATGACGGTTGAATGGCTCTCAGGATGGAACGATGCAGAATGTAGTTTCACGATAATTCAAGGCGATGAACTTATCTATGACTCAAACTCACAAGAATTGCAAGAAGGTGTTATCTTGGAATTGGAAGCATCAGGAGAAAGACCTTGCGTGACACCACAAAATCTTACTGCCGAAAATAATGGTACAGGCGTTTATCTGAAATGGACCTCAATGGTTGAGTCTGAAGGCTATGAGATAGCACGTAACGGTGAAATTATCGCTAGTGGTATAGTCGATAACGAATATTTTGATCAAGATTTCCCATGCTCCGGTGTTTATAATTATACCGTCATGAGCTCCGATGGCAACTGTACCTCGGCTCCATCAAATGAGGCTAAGGCTGTTGTGTTTACTTATACAATCGGCGAGGGAATGTCAATGAATGCTATCGCTGAGAACGACTCCATCAATATAAGCTGGGAAGCGCCTGTAATTCTGGGAGGCGGATTTAGATACGACGACGGCGAGTTCACCAATACTATGGAATGTACATCAAGCCGCAGCTGGGCTATCAAAATAGATGCTGAGAGACTCTCCTCTTTAGACACTCACAGACTTAAAGCTGTGGAATTATTCGATAATGAGGCTTGCGAACTTACATTCAAAATTTATAACGGTGAATCTGTTCACGATAGCACACTGATTTATACCGAAGTGTATAATGCAGAGGGAATAGGCGATTTCGTTATGATTAATCTAGCCGAAGAAGTGCCTTACGACTCAAATAAAGATCTATGGATAACTGTAAAACCTTCTTCAGTATATAATATCGCATGTACCGAGTATGTCGGAGAACCTAACAGCTGCTTGATGAAAACTGGTTCTTCCTGGAAACCTATAACAGATTATGGACAATATTATTCATGGCTGCTCAGAGCATATGCTGTAGCTCCAGATAATGATACTTGGAATTATGTCGTCATGAATAACGATCAGGTAATGGTTTCTCAAACAACGGAACAACAGGTTATAATACCAATCATCACAAGCGGTGAACAATGCCTAAAAGTATCAGCTTATTATCAAGCTGCATCCTTATATACTGATGCGGAACTTTGTATAGAAGCATTTATCGGTTTGGATGAAAATGTCAATAATTTAGCTCAGATATATCCTAATCCTGTTAAAGAGATGCTGACAGTCAATGCAAATGGCATTAAAAATGTTAAAATATTCTCATTGACAGGCTCTGTGTTGTTTGAACAAGAAGTTAATTCTAATTCTTTGAATATCAATGTAGAGAATCTTGTTGGCGGTACTTATCTGATACAAATCATTACCTCTGAAGGTATAACGACACAACGTGTGGTTGTTAATAGAAATTAATAAGTCTTATGAGCAGTGGGTTGTTCTCACTGCTCTTTTTTTTATGATATTATGATGAGAAAAGTTTGTCTATTGTCATTATTCCTGACTCTTGTTGTGCGTAACGTTTTTTGTCAGGATGTTCTTCAGCCGGAGACAGATCCTGTCGTTACGGATCGAATAGAGGAATGGCAGGGCTTGAAGTTTGGCTTCATGATGCACTGGGGAATTTATTCGCAATGGGGTGTAGTGGAGTCATGGTCGATCTGTAATGAGCCTTGGATTGACCGTAAGGGTGCCAACTATGTGGATTATGTAAGAGAATATCAAGCTCTGAATAGTAGTTTTAATCCTGTAGATTTCAATCCTGAGGAATGGGCTGATATAGCGGAAGAGGCAGGAATGAAGTATGTGGTCTTCACAACGAAACATCATGATGGTTTTTGTATGTTCGACACAGAGGAGACCGATTATTGTATTACTGATAGTACATGTCCTTTCTCATCAGATCCGCGGGCTGATGTCACGGCGGGGATTTTGGAGGCATTTCGGGCTAGAGGTTTTTGGACGGGATTATATTTCTCTAAAGCCGATTGGCATCATCCCGACTATTGGGCTCCTGAATGGGCTACTCCTGACCGTAATGTCAATTACGACCCTCAAACATATCCCGATCGCTGGCAGAGATTCTGCGACTTTATCTATAATCAGATTAAAGAACTGACTCACAACTATGGCGATGTCGATATCTTATGGCTCGATGGAGGCTGGATACGACCGGAAAATACAATCACAGACGAATATCGTCCCTGGCTGGGATGTCAAGGCTGGATACAAGACATCGATATGCCTAAAATAGCTTCCATGGCAAGAGAAAATAATCCCGATCTAATCATAGTTGATCGTACAGTGCACGGCAAGTACGAGAATTACCAGACTCCTGAACAGCAAGTTCCTGATAGCCTGCTGTCTTATCCATGGGAAACATGCATGTCAATGGGCGACTCCTGGTCATACGTCGAAACGGATAACTACAAGACAACTAACAAAATCATACATCTGCTGATAGACATCGTGGCTAAGGGCGGTAACTATCTCCTTAATGTCGGTCCTGATGCAAAAGGTAATCTGCCTCCAACGGCAGTCTCTCGTATGAAAGAAATAGGTAAATGGATGAAAATCAACGGAGACGCAATATATGAAACAAAACCATTCTACCCTTATGCCAACGATAAACTGAGATTTACTCAGAATAAGAATGGAAAGGTAAATGTCTTTTATCTGCTAGATGAAAATGAAACAGTGCCCGATTCTATTGTTATCACTGATATAGATAGGCTGAAGACTGGCAATGTGAAGATTAAAGGATCAAAGACTAAAGCTTACCTGACAAAAACTTCAGAAGGCTACGAGATCCATATCAATGATAAAATTGATGCGGAACATGCCGTCGTTTTTGAGATATATCAGAAGTAAATGTCACTTATTGCTTGTTAGCCCGTTCAATAATAGTCTCAAATGCTAAATGTATCTCGAATTGCGAAAGCTCTCTTAACAAAATAAGTCTTCTGTACGCTAAGGAATAAGTATAGTTGTCAATAGTGATAGTCTTCTGTTCCAGGTCATAAGATTCCTTGACTTTGTTAAATTTCTTTTTTGTGATGAAAGACTCTATGTCGTAGTAACCTCGTTTGACTATATTAATAATGTGTGCCTCGATGGTGGTTCTCTTTAACCCTCTTTCCTTAACTATATCTGTTATCGAGTAATTATCCTTGAGAAGCTCTAAAGTCTTTATCTCAGTCCTTGACAAATTAAGCTTCTCCTTAGGTTTTTCTATGGTTTTCTCTACAATCTCCTCTGCAGTCTCCTCTGTTATTATTCCCTGAGACTCAAGTACTATTCTGATGATTTCATTGCCATATTTCTTGATGCGGGTAGCTCCAAACTTGGAAATTGTCTTTAGTTCCTCTATCGTCTTAGGCTTGTTTTTTGCAATATAATTTATTAAGGTTTTGGGTAAGATAAGTGGATCCTCGATATTAAGCTCAATGGCTTTCTTCTCACGCCATTGTAATAGCTTGTCAACCAAAGGTTTGTCCTTGTCATCTATGTTTTTAGAGATTAACTTTGTCGGTTTGAGATTCTCTGCTTCAAAAATCTTACTGTTTCTTATTTCAATGTATTGCTCTACATCAAAACTTTCTTTCGCATAATCAAAACAAGCTGACTTAATAAAAATAATCTCTCGTATTGCATTTAAAGCTCCTTTGATATATGCATTAATTGATAGATTATCAGTCTCATGAATGTTGTCGCCAATGTTTTCAAACTCATTTAGCTTGCCAGAGAAATATATTGAAGCTTCAGTGATTTTTTCTTGAAGAAGTATTTGATCCACATTACTCTGAGAAAATATCTCATTGATTTGTTGAGAGAAGTTTGATGAAGCATCTGTTATATAACTTTTCAGTAGATCGTTAAATGTGTTTATGTGGTCAATTGCGTTCTTCTTGAAAATATTCTTATTATCATCAATGATTTTTTTAATCTTATTTATCTGGTGTTCAAGCTGGCTGAAATTAATAAGTTCTAAGACTTTTTTATGTAGAAAATCTAGTTCTTTCTTGTGAAGTAGTTCAGCGTCAGCCTCATGAGAAGAGATTCTGTTAGTATATTTTTTAATAATATCATCTTTAATGAGAACGTCTTTGTTGAGTTTTGTTTTTAAGACGAGACCATCCAGTGATGTACAGCGGCTCAATGCCACATATACTTGTCCGTGAGTGAAAGCCTGCTCTGCATCGAGAATGACTTTTTCGAATGTCAGCCCCTGGCTTTTGTGGATGGTGATAGCCCAGGCAGTCTTGAGAGGAATCTGTGTGAAACTGCCTATTCCCTTCTCTTCTATCTCTTTTGTCCTTCCATTGAGTTTATACTCGAAATTATGCCAAGTGACAGGTCTTACATCTATAATCTCATTATCGCATTCCACCTGCACACCGTTTTTTCTGTCGAATGAAACAATCTTTCCTATCTTACCATTATAATATCTTTTCTCAGGAGAAGGATCGTTCTTTACAAACATAACCTGTGCTCCGACCTTGAGTTCGAGCCTTCTTTTTGTTGGATAAGAATTGCCGGGGAAGATACCTTTGATAAATGCATCGAAAATATGTGATTTTGATTCTAATGATGCTAATTTATTCTTGTTGATACTGTCAGCCTGATAGTTGTGAGTCGTTAACGTAATGTAGTTGTCCTCTTCGCTTGGTTGAAAATCAGGAATATACCTGGAGTTAAGTATGTTAAAACTTTTGTTATCAATCTTACTCTTACGAACTTTGTTAAGAATTTCTATAAAATCTGTGTCACTTTGACGGTATATATGATCTAACTCGATACAGATATAAGATGTTTTCTTTAACACTAAGCTGTCGAAGAAATACACCGACTTATAGTAAGGCTTAAGAAGTTCCCATTCGTCTTCTTTCGCTACAGGAGCCAGTTGTTGTATATCTCCAATCATAAGCAATTGAACTCCACCGAATGCCGCAGAATTATGTCTGATCCTGCGAAGCACGCTGTCAATGGCATCAAGCAAATCGGCTCTTACCATGCTGATCTCGTCAATAACCAGCAGATCAAGACCTTGTATGATCTTGAGTTTGTCTCTGTTGAATTTTTGTATGTCTATGCCGTCTTCTATATCAGCTTTGGTTTTAGGCATTATAGGACCAAAAGGAAGTTGGAAGAAGGAGTGTATAGTAACTCCACCTGCATTGATGGCTGCTACACCGGTCGGTGCGACAACTATCATCTTTTTGTTTGTGTTGTTGACTAAATTGCGCAAGAATGTTGTCTTGCCAGTTCCGGCTTTTCCAGTAAGAAAGATATGAGCATCAGTTCTTTGAATAAATTGCTTCAGTATTTTTATCTTCTCGGGCTCATAACACTCAATATCATCGCTAGTTAGCGTTTCTTCAATAGGATCTGTCTCTTCCTCAGCGGAAATTAGCGTTTCTTCAATAGTATCTGTCTCTTCCTCAGCGGGAATCAGCGTTTCTTCAATAGGATCTGGTTCTTCTTCAGCGGGAATCGTCGTTTCTTCAATAGGATCTGGTTCTTCTTCAGCGGGAATCGTCGTTTCTTCAATAGTATCTGGTTCTTCCTCAGCGGGAATCAGCGTTTCTTCAATAGGATCTGTCTCTTCCTCAGCGGGAATCAGCGTTTCTTCAATAGGATCTGTCTCTTCCTCAGCGGGAATTAGCGTTTCTTCAATAGGATGTGGTTCTTCTTCAGCGGGAATCGTCGTTTCTTCAATAGCTTCTGTCTCTTCCTCAGCGGAAATTAGCGTTTCTTCAATAGGATCTGGTTCTTCTTCAGCGGAAATTAGCGTTTCTTCAATAGCTTCTGTCTCTTCCTCAGCGGGAATCGTCGTTTCTTCAATAGGATCTGGTTCTTCCTCAGCGGGAATCGTCGTTTCTTCAATAGGATCTGGTTCTTCCTCAGCGGGAATCGTCGTTTCTTCAATAGGATCTGGTTCTTCTTCAGCGGGAATCGTCGTTTCTTCAATAGTATCTGGTTCTTCTTCAGCGGGAATCGTCGTTTCTTCAATAGGATCTGGTTCTTCCTCAGCGGGAATCGTCGTTTCTTCAATAGGATCTGGTTCTTCTTCAGCGGGAATCGTCGTTTCTTCAATAGGATCTGGTTCTTCTTCAGCGGGAATCGTCGTTTCTTCAATAGGATCTGGTTCTTCTTCAGCGGGAATCGTCGTTTCTTCAATAGGATCTGGTTCTTCCTCAGCGGGAATCAGCGTTTCTTCAATAGGATCTGTCTCTTCCTCAGCGGGAATTAGCGTTTCTTCAATAGGATGTGGTTCTTCTTCAGCGGGAATCAGCGTTTCTTCAATAGGATCTGTCTCTTCCTCAGCGGGAATAGGATTATTGTCAGGAATTTCTATTTCCTCATTATTAATAGGAGATTCCTCAGTGCTTTCAGGTTTGATAATATCTTGTTCGTTATTATCATTTTGGGGAATAGACCTGAATTTCGTCAATATGTTTTTAATAAAAAATAAAACCCTTTTGAACATATTATCAACATCTGTGTTTAACTACTGAATTAAGGTTAAGCAATGACTCTTTTTCATTTTAATACCCTTTTCATATCATTACTACTCCGATAGATGACCGAGTCCCACGGCGGTCATCTTTTTTTAATTAAAGCCACCCTAAAGGTGGTACCTTGTCCTATTACCGATGACTTGACAAAGATTTTACCTTTGTGATAATCTTCGATTATGCGTTTTGCAAGAGATAATCCGAGACCCCATCCGCGTCTTTTACTAGTGAAACCAGGTTGGAAGATCTGATTAAACATAGATCTTTGCATGCCTTTGCCAGTATCACTGATGTCGATATAAACATTATCAGAGTCTTCTGTTATCTCTACAGTGATCTTACCCTTATCCTCCATAGCGTCTATGGCATTTTTTGTAAGGTTTTCAAGAACCCAACTGAATAATGCCGGATCAAGAGGAATTATTAGTTCCCGTGTTGGGATATTAAGTTCAAATTCAAATTTGTTATTTGAGAATCTTCGTTTAAGATAATTCATGGTGTCATTGACGGATGATACCACATCGGAAGGCTCCAAAGTAGGAATTGAGCCTATCTTAGAGAAACGTTCAGTGATAGTTTTCATCCTGTCGATGTCTTTTTCCATTTCGTATGTTCCTATGAATGGAGTTTCTTGCATTTTAAGTAATTCTATCCATCCGATTAAAGAAGTTAGAGGCGTGCCGATCTGATGTGCAGTCTCTTTCGCCATGCCTGCCCATACCTGATTCTGTTCTGAACGGCGTGCATAACTGAAGAGAAGATATGCCACAATGATGAAGAATGTAAATATAAGTATCTGAATGATAGGGAAAAATCTGACAGTACGAAGAAGATCGGAGGTGCGATAATAAATATAAGCCTTTTCTCCATCCAGATAATTAACTTCTATGGGAGGATTCTCCGATAGCATAATCTCAAGCTGTTTCTCCACATAATCTGAATTGTGCATCTTATTAGGGTTCAGGTTACCATACGCCAAGACCTCTGTGCCAGTTTGATTTAAGATCATGACTGGAGCACCAACAGCATTGTCTGTGACATCATTGATGAATAATTTGAACAATCCTTCTAAAACACCTCTTAATTCGGTGTATATCAATGATTCATTGTAATATAGGTATGAGGTTTTGCCATAAATATCTATCTTGATAGGAGGATATTTGCTGAATTCAGACTGCATCTCAGTATCGAAATATTCTTTGTCCTGAAATTTTTTTGGTAAATTAATCGCCAATGTCAGATTATTAGATCCGTCGGTAATGATGACTGGTATGCTGATATTACTTTGTATTATCTCCAGATAGATATTTATGTTTTCATCTGATGAGGCTGCGAGAAAACCCCTGTAAGCCATGGCAAGAAGTTCGACACGCCGGCTTTCCTGATTGCTGACCTCCTTGAAAAAGACTTCAGCATAATTCATGAGTTCGGCATGACTCTGAACCGCTTCAGCCCACATCTTCATCTGCTTCTGCTCCTGTGATGCAAATCTTTTAACAAGATTATTTGTGTAATATATAGATATACATATGATTATGAGAGCAAAGAAAGCGAGTACTATCTTCCACCTTTTTTTTCTTGCATATAAGTCGGTGTTTAGTTTCTTCATAATTGTCAGGAATTTGAAGCATCATAACATCACAAAGGTACAAAAAATATAACATCTTTATATTTTTTTATGAAAAAAAACTATCTTTGCGCCTAAATTTTATTAAAATGAAAAAAATTACTTATTTATTAGCATTTGTGCTCCTCGGAATATCTTCCCTTGTGGCACAGAATCAACAGATTTTATTCCGTTCGGCAGATAAGGCCGAATGTATCCAAACTGATTTTCAGAGTATGAGAGCCAACTTCTCATTTAGTGGCATTGAAAGTGTTAATGTAGAGACATCTAAGGGGACTTTCTCTGAGATAAGCATCCCTAACACTTATCTTAGTGCTAATTTAGGAGAACCTGCACTTCCTACAATACATGAACTTATTGCTATTCCTTTTGGCGCTGAAGCTCATGTGTTCGTGAAAAATTTCACTGTAGAAGAATATGACCTGGATGATTATGGTATTAAAAGATTAATGCCTAAGCAGATGTCTTTGAGAAAAGATCAAAGACCTGAAGATGTTGAATTCGCATTTAATGAATCAGCATATCAGACAAAATCATTTGCCGACAGTCCTTCTGCAAGTATAGAAGTGAACGGCACTATGCGCGGTATTCGTGTAGGCTCGATGATAATCAATCCTGTAAGCTATAATGCTTCAGAAAATAAGATTCGTGTTTTTAACAATATCGAGGTAGAAGTCGTTTTTGATGGAGCTGACGCTCAAGAAACAGAACGTATGTTGTTAAGTACAGCATCACCTTATTTCTCAATCGTTTATGATCAGATGTTTAATTCAAGAGCTATCAATGATGTTTATGAAGATCATCCTGATTTATGGTCATCACCTGTACGTATGATAGTAATAGCTAACGATATGTTTGAAGATGCTCTGGAACCTTGGATCCAATGGAAAACAGAAAAAGGTTTCTATATGGATGTAAATTATACCAGTGAAATAGGTAATAGTTCCGCTAACATAAAGTCTTTCTTACAGAATAAATATAACGAAGGCGTTCAGAATAATGAAACTCCTACCTTCGTGATAATCGTTGGCGACCGTGCTCAGGTGGCTGAAAGTGCTATGGGTAACCAGTCTCAACGTGTTACAGACTTATACTACGGTAGCGTTGATGGTGACTATTATCCAGATATGTTCTATAGCCGTATGTCGGCAGAAAATGCTACTGATCTTACTAACATAATCAATAAGATATTACAGTATGAACAATATACAATGCCAGATCCTTCATATCTGAATAATGCACTCCTTATCGCAGGTGCTGATAGCTATTGGAATCCAAGAGTTGGACAGCCTACAATAAATTATGCTACAACATATTATTATAATGAAGAACATGGTTTCGACAATGTCTATGCTTACCTTAATTCTTATTCCGGTTGTTATAATAATTTGAATACTGGTGTCGGTTTCGCCAATTATACGGCTCACGGTGGTGAGACATCATGGTCTGATCCTTATTTCTCAAATTCCAATGTCAATGCCTTGACAAATGTTGATAAATATTTTCTTGCAATGGGTAATTGCTGTGTCACAGGTAACTGGGGCTATGGAGCAATGTGCTTTGGAGAAGCTATGATACGTGCCAATAATAAGGCTGCATACTCATACATCGGGTCATGCCCTAATACCTATTGGTATGAGGATTATTACTTTGGAGTAGGTGCGACAAATACTCACAATGGACCAACTCCGTCTAACACAGAATCATCTACAGGTGTTTATGATGCTGTATGGATGGATGATACTTATAATACGGTCTCATCAATGGTCTTTGTTGGTAATCTCGCTGTTTGTTATGCTCATGCCGGTAACTATCAAACACATTGTAATCCTACATATTATTGGCAGGCATACCATGTCATTGGCGATGGTTCTGTCATGCCATATCGTCTAGAACCTTCTCCAAATAATGTCGCTCACGAACTTTCATTGTCCCCGGGCGCAAGCTCGTTCTATGTCCAGGCAGATGCTGGTTCATACGTGGCTTTGTCGCAAGGCTCTACATTGTTAGGAGCCGCCTTGGTTGGTGATAACGGCGGTGTGAATGTGCCTATCACTCCTGTTACATCAGGAAATGTTAAACTCGTTGTGACAGCTCCTCAACGTCAGCCTTATACATCTAATCTGACAGTGGGCTCAGGCGGCACTCCTATCATCATGTTCGAATCATGCACTCCTGAAGTCATAAATGTAGAAACAAATGTGACATTAAATGTTACAATGAAGAACCACGGCTCTGCAGCAACTACTGGTAATACAACAGTTACTATATCATGTAACGACCAATACATAAATATAGTTGCTGGAACTGCAACGTACGGAACTATGGCTCCTGATGCAACAGCATCATCAAACTTCATCGTTAGAGCCGACGGCGATACTCCTCATGAACATGAGTTTAACTTCAATGTCACAGCTACTAACAACGGCATGACATGGAATAGCTCTTTCTCAGTGAGCGTCAATAACGATTGTAATGCTCCTACCAACTTGGTCGTTGAAGCCCTTGATCATAGTACAATAGAATTGTCATGGACACCATCATCATCCGCAAATAGCTATAATATTTATAGAGGAGGTGTCTTGTTGACAAATACTACATCTTCATATTATACAGATACAGATCTAGAACCTGAAACACAATATTGCTACACTGTAAGAAGTGTGTGTTATAGCGGAGAATCTGGAAGCTCAGTACAAGATTGTGCCACAACTCTAGAGGCTCCAGAACCATGTCTGGCTCCTACAGGCTTGGATGCAACAGTTGAACAGAATGTTCCAGGCTATGATTACAAATTTAAGGTTACATTGACATGGGACGCTGTCAGCGGAGCGGAATCTTATACCGTTTATGCTAACGGAGCTTGGCTCGGATATTCAACAAGTACAATGTATGTGGTAGGCTCTCATAACGAAGGCACAGTGGTGTTTACTGTAGAAACTAACTGTGAAGATGGTGTCTCAGAATTATCAGAACCTCTCACGGTGATAATTGAGGAAGAAGAGACTCCTTGTCTCCCTCCAACCAACTTACAAGCTGATGTTCAACAGGATCTGCCTGATTATGAATACTTATATAAGGTGACATTGACATGGGATGCTGTCGAGAATGCCGATACTTACTATGTATATGTTAATGGAGAATCTACTGTTGAAGTGTCAGAGACATCTTTCGTTTATGGTACTGACGTGGAAGAGACTTTGGAATTTATAGTTTCTACAATATGCGGTGATACAGGCTCAGAGTATTCAGATCCTCTTACAGTGATCGTACAAAATGATGCTGTCGCAGAATATGAGAACAGATTCGATATCTATCCAAATCCTGTCGATAATCATCTCGTGATAAAGACAGAAGAGATTGTTGAAGAGATTAATATCTATAATATAATAGGTATTTGTGTCTATAGTGAAAAATCTAATATCAGTGAGATGATAGACATGAGCTCTCTCAATAGCGGAACTTACTTTGTTGAGATAAAAACAGACAAAGGCGAAGTTATCAAACGTTTCATTAAGAAATAAAAGGATAAATACTGTTAATCAAATAGTCAAAAGACAGATATGCCATTGGGTGTATCTGTCTTTTTTTATTTGTAAAATAATGATTATTAGTTATTTATATTTTATTTGTAAAAAAATGGAAAAATATTTGATATTTTAAAAAACTGTATATAACTTTGTATGTACTTTAGAAACCCCTTAAATTTATCTATATGAAACGGTTTGTTTTTACATTAATTATTGCATTGTTTTTATGCAATAATGGTTTTGCTCAGACTAATGTCATTGAAGCAGAACTACAAGAAGTATTAAATGAAAAGGGCGATGAGATGGTAAGTGTTAATATCATCTTGAAAGCCCAGATTGAGACGGAGCAATTAAATTTAATTGCTTCAAAGCACAGCGATAAGAAATCGCTTAGAGAATCAGTCATTAATGAACTTAAGACGTATTCTGCTAAGAAACAGCAGGATATTAGTCTATTCTACAAGCAGAGAAAGGCGCTAATCGTGTCTCTGATATAAATGCACACTGGCTTGTTAATGCCATCGATTGTACAACATCTTCTGAAATTATTTATCGTCTAGCTGAACATCCCGATGTTCTCATGATAGGGTACAATGAAAAGGAAAAGATGATATGGGATGAGAGTACCGAAAAAGCTAACCCTACTAGGGGTAAAACTGAAAACATCATTAAAGTTAATGCTGATGATGTCTGGGCAGAAGGATATACAGGTGAAGGTGTTGTTGTGGCTGTTATTGACTCTGGAGTTAACTATAATCACGTTGACCTTGCTGATCATTTATGGGATGGAGGCTCTGAATATCCTAATCACGGTTATGATTTTATTAATGATGACTATGACCCTATAGATGATCATGGACATGGTTCTCATTGCGCTGGAACTATATGTGGTGATGGTACCTCTGGTACACAAACTGGTATGGCTCCAGATGTTACTCTTATGTGTCTTAAAGTACTTGACTATGCAGGAAATGGATATAGTAATATAACTCGTTCTGCTGTTGAATTTGCAGTAGAACATGGTGCTGATATTATAAGTCTTTCTTTGGGTTCTAGTTATCCAACAGCTTCCAATAGTTATTCTAATCGTATAACTTATACTAATGCATTGCATGCAGGAGTTGTCGCTTCTGTAGCTGCTGGAAATGACAGAGATCAGATCGATAATTATCCAATACCTCGTAATGTTAATAGCCCTGGTAATTGTCCTCCACCATGGCTCCATCCTGACCAACAAGCTAATGCAGGTGGTTTGTCATCGGTAGTATGTGTTGGTGCTGTCGATTACAACGATGCTCCGGCATATTTCTCATCTGAAGGTCCTGTTACATGGCAGGAAACAAACTATGGGGATTATTTGTATAATGCAAGCAATAACTATTTCGGTCTTATCCGTCCTGACGTGAGCGCTCCAGGTGTAGATGTCATATCATGTGCTTATGATGATAATGATGGATTCTATATTATGAGCGGAACATCTATGGCTACACCATGTACAGCAGGTGTTATGGCTCTCTTGTTGGAAAAAGAACCAACATTAACTCCAGCTGATATCTGTAGATTATTGGAGACAACGGCAGTGCCATTATCTGCTACCAAGAGTAACAGAACCGGCTCAGGTCGTATAGATGCTTTAGCAGCAATAGAAGAGATTGACCCTGTTTTAGAGCCAATTATTGCCGTAGATTCTTATAGCCCTGAAACAATTCATACCACTAATAATGAGAATATCTCTGTGGTAATGAAAAATATTGGCGATGCGGCAGCATCATCTGCATTGACAGTTAATCTTACAACTAATGATCCTTATATCAATATTATAGATGGAGAGGCTTCGATAGATGCTTTGGATATAAATGAAACAGCAAACGCTATCTTTACTATCAAAGCTGATCCTATGACACCTCATAACCATAGTATAGACTTTAACGTAATTTCTATGGGAGAAAGAGCGTTGACAGACCTCTCATACGGCTTTGAAAATGGCTTTGAAGGCTGGACGACAATCAATGCTAATGGTGATGATCATACATGGTATCATAACAGCGAAGCAGGAAATCACGGCATATCATCAACAAATTCACATGGCGGCACAGGCCACCTGATGAGCGAATCATATTGCTATACAATGGGAGCTATTACACCTGATGATTATTTGGTCTCTCCTATCAAGATAGGAGCCTTGAACAATACAACATTATCATTCTGGGCTTGTGCACATAATGAAAATTTTCAATCAGAACATTTTGGAGTGGCTGTATCTACAGCAGGCAATGCTTCAGCATCTGACTTTACAACCATAGCTGAATGGACTATAGGTTCAAAGAGCGGACAGACAGGACAAAAGCCAAAAGAAAGAGGTAACAGTAAGGCTCAGACCAATTGGACTCAATATACGGTAGATCTAAGCCAATATGCTGGACAGGATATTTGGCTTGCATTACGTCACTTCAATTGC
>SUWT01000128.1 GCA_015061335.1 Lentimicrobiaceae bacterium
AAGTGTTGTATATACTATAATCTGGATCAAATACTGTGTAAATAATGTTGTTATTTTCTTGTGATGAAACTGATAATTTTAACAGAATCATAAATGTGATAAAAAATATTCTTTTAGTTTTCATAATATTAAATGTTTAATAGTTTTCAGTCAATTTATTCAGGACATTTTTGCATTGTTACTGAGAATTCAGCTCCCACATTTACTTCGAAAGGGCCTTCTATCGTTACTGAGTCCGATGCCATGATATCTATTTTACAATTGGAATCAACCACTAAAGGTGTAGCACTATTGGAAGTGATTGTAACAGATGATTTTATTCCATGGTTGTAATTATATAGACTCATCTGATTATTGATTAGAATATCAGTTCCACAATCCCATTTGGGTTGATATACACGAATGTAATCTATATACATGGTGTCGTTTGCATTATAATACGCGTTGTCACCATGATCGGCATATCCGTCTATTGCATAATTAGCCATCAGATACATTGGATTGTGTGGAATGCTGTCAGCATTGTAATACGAATTGACCATCTCATCATTTATATACCATTCAACCTTGTCGGGCATCCACAGACAAGCAAACGTATTCCATTGATCCAAACTCGGTTTCGAATCATCTAAGCGGTTATAGACTCTTGCCACTGAATTATCAATAGATATTCCACCTCCCGTTGTATTATAATACATACCGGCGGTGTAACAACGATTATCACCTAACTCCGTTGTCTCAGGACAATGAAACTGTACTGTAGAGTCTGTAATTCTCCATGTATATTCAAAGACATCAATCTCTTCGTAATGCGGATCATCGCAATTCGGATTGTTAGCATTGCATGCGCTCCATAACCAAAAAGCAGGGAAAGCTCCTTTGTGAACAGGCAGTTTGCATCTTATCTCAAAATATCCGTACAGGAAACTCGTCTGTTTTGATTGCAACGCACCTGAAAGATAACGTATATTAAATGCTGTATCATTATCTATCATACAATTGACTCCGTCAGGAATTTCCAGATCATCACAGCTGAGACCCGTCTCACTAACATAGTCCGCCACCAGCAGCATCATTTCGTCATTGTCATCAAAAACAGCCTGTGATCTCTGATAAGCCTGATGTTCTCCTGAACCATGAGTGATACCGCTTCCTCTGAAGTATGCTCTCCATTTCCCTCCGCTTTCTTCGTATGAATCAGCATCCCATGTCCTTCCAGATACGTTGAAGTCATCTTCAAACAATATGTAATTGTCATTGTTCTCATATTGCGCAAAGATCTTAGAACATAATATGGTGAGACAACAAAATACTATGATTATTCTTTTCATGGCCCATTATTCTTTAGGTTCTAACAATCCATGTTCTTCCAATGTTTTACGAAGAAGTTCTATCTCTGCTTTTTGTTCCTTAAAAGCTTCGATAAGAATTACCGTTAACGCTTCATAATCAACATACATAAGATCCTGATCATCTATCGTTACTGCTTCTGGCAACACCTTCTCCACTTCTTGGGCTATAACACCAAGCCTTCTGTTCGCTTCTTTTGAATCTTCGTATATCTCATCGGCAGGCATATAGGAAATTCCTGTTATATCGTTAAGAATATTTCCCGGATTATTTATAGATTGTTGATCTTCCTGTAAACTGCCATCAGACATTATCCAACCTCCTCTTTTATAAACAGAACCATCACCTTTGACATAGAAACGATAATCATATCTTTGATTTTCTGGATTTAGATCCATATTGATATAATTAACCACCCAACATTTGTCATTAAGATGCTTGGGTGACGCAATTGTCAGGCAACTTTCCGTACTGTTGAATTGCGTACATCCTGATGGGAATATCTGAACTCCATAATACCAGTCTGTTGTGTTATGCTGTAATGTTATTTGTCCGCTTTCGTGAACTTTGATTTGTGCCGATGATTCTTTAGTTAAAACAAATAAGCATGTAAATAATGCAGTAATAATTATTGTTTTTGTTTTCATAATGTATGATTTTTTTAAAGTTTATGTTGAAAGTTGCAAGTTTATTTTGGTTTAAGGTTTAAAGTGTAGGTTTTTACAGATCTTCAACTTTCAATCTAATTAGTCTTTTGTCAAAATCTTCAGCTCTCTGTAAGGAAAAACACCACTTCTCGCTCTTGAGCTTCTTACAGAGAGCGGCGTTTGATGTATCTGTTTTTCCCTAATATGAAAATATTTGTGTTCATTGTTATCAATTGTTTGATTTACTGCTGCAAAGTTTAAAATTATTTTTCAGAAATGCAAGGATTTTTTTGTTTTTTTTACTTTGGCGATGGCGATGGCGATGGCTATGGCGATGGCTATGGCGATGGCAATGACTATGGCTATGGCGATAGCTATGGCGATGGCTATGGCGATGAGACGTGTCAATGATAATGAGACGTGTCAATGACATCTTGTTTATTTTTTAAGGTGTCATTGACGCGTCTCTACGGGGGATTGTCATTTATTTAGATTATTCTGATATTATCTCTTGACGATCTTCTCTGTATAGCTGTTTCCGTTGTCTAAAACGACCTTCATCATATAGACTCCGCTGCTGAGTTCTTCTATGTTTATTGTCTTGAGATTGAAATTCTGGCTGTGGCATAATCTTCCGTCCAGACTGTAAATCTCAACTCTCTCGCAAGCGACCTCCGATGAACAATTCAAGCTGATGACATCTTCCGCAGGATTTGGATAAACATAATAAGGCTTGATGCTCGTAGTGTTCTCCGTTATGTCCAAAATGTCTCCCTCATTCTTGATTATTGTCGTTAACAATGAATAATACAAGTCATTTTGTTCAGTGAAGTTGGTGCAATCTATCATGCTTATCAGCAGGTCTCCATTATCTCTAAGCGTTGCAGAAAAGATGTGTACATAATCGTGATCCAATGTTTCATGTATTTTCTGCCTCCATTGCAGATTAAGGTCTTTGTCGAAGAATGATACATAGAGGTTGCCAAGTCCTTTACTGTCTTCGCCTTCCATGGTATAAATCCAATATAAGCCTTCTTCGGTGGTGATAATATTCTTATACACTAATTCTGGGGTATAATTATAATAGTTTACCTGATTCTGTTTGTACTCGAATGAATTGAGCAGATTATGTTCCTTATCGAACTTATTTATCTTGATACCAAAGGCAATATCAGGATTGGCGTGGAATGTTCCAGTTGTAACAAGATAGGAATCATCGTCTAAAGCTTCTATATTTGATCTGCGGAGGCCTTCAATATTAGTTATGAGATCCTCTTTTTTCTCAACAACATTAAAATCAGAATCTAGGACAACAACAGTTGATTTTGGCATTCCTACGCCATTGGTATGAGTTGTGAATACAAAACCATATTGCAGAGGTTCTTTATTATATACACATAAGGAGTGATAAGGAATATCAGTAATAGGATCTCCCGTTTCTATGACGACTTCCTTTTCGTTGAGAATCTTGCCATCGATGTCCATCTTGACAAAGAGGAACTTATTGTCTGATCCGTCGCCCACTCTGACAACTATATTATTCTCGCTGTCGAGCAGATATGATTCATAATCAGAATAAATAACATGCTTACTTGAGTATAAGGGCGTGCTGACCTCCTCTATTTTGTTCAGATTGTTATCGAAAAACGCGGCATTGTATGTAGGAACACTGCCTTCTTTGTGAATAACATACACATATACGTTTGTGTTTTCCTTATAAGGATGACGGAAGAAGGGATGGTAACTACGATGTCCTTTTCCATGAAACTCTATATACTTTGACTCTATTATTTCCCCCGTCTCTGTCATCTCCATTATACGGGTCATACCACTTAGATTGACAGCGACAAAAATACTTCCGTCATCAC
>SUWT01000129.1 GCA_015061335.1 Lentimicrobiaceae bacterium
CCGTCCCATGCGCTGTCCTTTTCGAAAGCTTCCATATCGATGCTCACGGTGGCTTCACCTTTCAGTCGGAGGTATTTGTTGTAGCCCCTGTTGTTGATATGCGACTTCTTTACCTTGCCTGTCGTCACCTGCTTCTGTTTTAATTTTTTGTTTGTCGAGACTGACGGAAATTTTATCTCATGTATTGGCTAATCCTTTAATAACAAATGGTTTGTCGCGTTGAATTACCATATTGTCGCTATAAATTCTTGGGACTGATAATCCTCCGAAGTCGCCGGTGATGGCGGAATATACGCGTTGAGCAATAAGTTTTGCGCCTTCTGGATTTGGATGTAATGCGTCAGGCATTAAATCGGGACGATGATATAAAGTCTCTTGTAGATCAATGAGTTTTACTTCCACGATATTATATGCGATATTTTCTATCGTCGCTTGAATCTCCCAATACCAGTCGCGAGTTCCTTTTTTTAAAACGATGATGCCAATGGAAAATCGGTGTCATTCGACAGATATAAATCTCTACATCAGGATTGACTTTCTCAAAGGCTTCAATAAGAGCAACATAGTCGGAAATGAATTCTCTTTTGTAATATTTCCAATTACGAGGGTCGGTGTCGTTCAATCAGAGATGAATTATCGCGATGTCGGGCGCAAATTCCAATGCTTTCTTAAATTCTTGTTGCTCATTATAAGGTCGATGTCCTTTTCGTAAAAGCGTAGCTCCTGACTTTCCGAAGTTACCTACTTCATAATCATCGCCTAACATTACAGCAAGCTGAGAAGGATACGATGTCGAATCTGGATTTTCATGTCCGTAACCGTAAGTTACGCTGTTACCGATGCAAGCGACTTTTATTTTATCTTGCGAAAAAGCAACTGACGATAGAAGGAATATCATCAGTATTATAAGGGAATATTTTTTCATAACAATTTTTAACAAAGATATGAATTTTAGAGTTACCATCCTTGTTTTCTGAGCATTACTGCATTGGAATTATTTAAGATTTCGATAAATTCAGTCATGGATTCTTTTCTGTAAGTGTCTTTCAAGATATGAATACATACTTCCATCTTATTATTCAAGCAGTTGATAGGTATGGCTGTGGCGACAAAATATTTTAACTGTCTTATTTCCATAATCTGTCGTTATTATTTTTGATATTTTAAAATCACATCAAAAGTAATAAAATTAATTGTCCACTGATAATTCTTAAGAACATTGTTAGAGGATATACTGTGGAATAAGACACGGCAGGAGTGTCGGTGCTTGAGCTTTGATTAGCGAATGCCAATGCGGCAGGATTTGTTGTTCCGCCGGCGATGACGCCGATAAGAGAGAAATAATTGATTTTGAATACGAAACGTGCAATTGTACCGATTAAGATGATAGGTATCATCGTTATCAAAATGCCATATCCAACATATAGCAATCCCCCGTTCATTATGGTTTCCATGAAGTTACCTCCGGAAGATAATCCTACGCTTGCCAAAAACAGAGCGATACCCATCTCGCGAAGCATCAAGTTGGCACTCATAGTGGTATATGTCACCATTCTGAATCTATGACCGAAACGGCTGATGAGGATAGACACGATGAGAGGTCCGCCAGCTAAACCGAGTTTTACCGGTGTCGGCATTCCTGGTAAGTTAATTGGAATGCTTCCGACGAGGATGCCGAGGCATATTCCGAAAAATATGGTGACGAGGTGAGGTGAGTCTAATCTTTTCAACTCGTTACCTAAAACGCGGGTGAAATGCTTTATGTCTTCTTTTTTACCAACCGCCATGACTTTATCGCCAATCTGTAATTCTAAGTTAGGGTCGGCAAAGAGGTCGATGCCAGAACGATTGACGCGGGTGATGGTGACATTATGATTGGAGAAATGTAATTCTTTGAGTTTGCGTCCATTGATGGCGGAGTTAGTGACAAGGATTCGGCGCGATACCATTGTGTGGTCTTGTGTCTCCCAGTTAAATTCTATTCTCTCGCCGACAAATTTAGCAATGCCTTCTGCATTTTCTTCTTTACAAACAACAAGAATAATGTCGTTGAGATGAAGAACAGTGTCGGCATAAGGCTTGTCGTAATCGCCATGACTAAAGATTCGTGAGCAGATGAAACCGCTTGGCGAAAGTTTTCTTATGTCTTTTAAAGTCTTACCGTCTAAATCTTTATTGCTTATTCTAAGATTTAAGGCAAAAGGTGTATCTTTATGGTTTTCATTGTTTTTCAGTTCGTTTTCTTCTTTCTCGAGATTTACTCTGCAGATATACCTTATGATGAGCATACTTAAGATGCATCCGACGACACCCATAGGATAAGCGCAGGCATAACCAGAGGTGAGTGAACTGTCGGAAACGCCTATCTGACTAAGCGCTTCGCTGGAGGCACCGAGACCAGGCGTGTTGGTGACAGCACCATATAAAATACCTATTATAGTTGGAAGTTCTGTCTCTCCGTCAATGAAATATATCGTCAAGGCAACGCCGATGTTGAGCAAGACGATGCCTACAGCTAAGAGATTCAATATCACACCGCCTTGTTTGAAAGAGGAGAAAAAAGACGGTCCTACTTGCAAGCCAATACAAAATATAAATAGTATCAGTCCGAACTCGCGGATGAAATGCAAGGTGTTCGGTTCTATCTGAAGTCCGAGGTGGCCAGCGAAAATGCCGACGAAGAGAACCCAGGTGACTCCTAGTGAGATACCACAAATCTTAATTTTTCCTAACATAATACCTAATGAGATAATCAGACCATACAGAAGTATTGTATGTGCTGTGCTTAAAAAATCTGCACTCAATGATTCTATCCAGTTCATGTTAAAAATATTACGTTACTATCTTAATTGTTTTTTTGTCTCTTTATCCTTTTGATATTTATATCTTATTGATTGCTAGTTGTTTATTTTTAGCAAAAGAAGTTGCAAAGTTACGTTAAAAAAACTATTGCGACAAATTAACTTATGGTTTATTTCGATAGTTATGATAGATAAAACGAATAGTTGGATGATGTAGATTGTTATTTGATGAATATAGTTTATTCAATGTATCTTATTCTAAATAAAACTGGAACTTCTGGGTCTGATACTAATTCTTCTCCTGGTTTTAGGTTGCTGAAAACCAACAGAATAGATTCTTGATTCCATTGTATATATGACATAATGGCGTCTTTATGATTTTCGCCGAAATATGTGTTCCAATGTGTCATGAAATCGTTGTAAAAAGGAATGTCGTTCGGAATATTGTCGAGCCATTTCTTATGATCTAAAGTCGTGAGTTCATAATAAATCTTAACAACTTCATTGTATTTGTCGAGACTTGAAGTAGGTCCTTCTTTAATTTTATTCTTAATGATTTCTATTTGTGAATCAATATATTGAGTGGATTCTGTTAATATTTCTTCCTCGTTCAAACTATAAGTGCCACTTGAAATGTAATGTTTTGTAACGACAAACGACAAGGCGAAAAATAGAAGTAAGATTAAAGAAACCGCTGCTGTTATCTTAGTGATTTTCTTTCTCTTAATAAAATTTCTGATGTCACCTGCAGAAGAAAAGCGTTTCTCTTTATCCTGTTGAGAGCATTTCTCGGCAATTTTATGGTAAGACTTTGGGAAGTTGTTTTTTAATATTATTCCCAATGAGTAAATGTCGGCTCTGCAATCTATTGTGTTATTAGGAATTAGTTGTTCTGGAGCGGCGTACTTACGAGTGCCGGCGGCTTGTTTTAGAATGACGTAATCGTCGGCATCTGAAAGTCCGAAGTCGATGATTTTTACATTGTTGCCGTTGTTTGTGATAAGAA
>SUWT01000130.1 GCA_015061335.1 Lentimicrobiaceae bacterium
CAGTTATCAGATAAGATTAGATAAGACGCTTCAGGGTCTCTTAGGAGACTCTGAGGTTCTTTGATAGAATATAAGAGATGCCATTTACTTCAAAGTGAATGGCATCTCTTTTTTTATTAAACAATTTGATGATAAAACTTTTATTAATGTTAAAAATTGATTATCTTTGCAAAAAATAATAAAAATCTGAAAATATGCTTCTTACTTCTGAAAATGTCCTTTTGATAGGAGCTATTATATGGTTTGTCAGTATCCTGTTGAGTAAAACGGGATATAAATTTGGTGTTCCGGTTTTGTTGGTTTTCCTCATTGTCGGAATGTTGTTCGGTGTTGATGGAGTAGGTATTCAATTTGATAACTATAAATATGCTCAGATTATTGGTATGGTTGCCTTGACGATTATACTATTTTCTGGTGGTATGGATACTAAATTTTCGGATGTAAAGCCTATTTTAGGAGCGGGAATTGTTCTTTCTACTTTGGGAGTTTTACTTACCACTATTTTTACCGGATTGTTTATTTATGGAATTTCAAATGTTTTTTCTCATATTATTCATATTCCGTTATCCTTGGCTTTGTTATTGGCTGCTACTATGTCGTCAACCGATTCGGCTTCTGTATTTAACATTTTAAGATCTCAAAAAATGGGGTTAAAATACAGATTGCAACCACTTCTTGAATTTGAGAGTGGTAGTAATGACCCTATGGCATATATGCTTACTATAGTCATGATACAAGTTGTGCAGGCGGGGGGAGACTATGATAGTATCAGTGTCGGTATGATAATTCTTAATTTCTTTATACAATTTGGATTTGGTCTTGGTTTTGGTTTCCTTTTGGCTAAGCTATTTGTATGGGTTATCAATAATATAAATCTGCAGAATAAGTCATTATATTCCATTATGATGATAGGATTTATATTCTTTATTTTCTCAATAACGGAAAAGTTTCATGGAAATGGATATCTGGCAGTGTATATTGCTGGAATGGTGATGGGTAATAGTAAATTGGTGGAGAACAAGACTATCGGTTCATTTCTGGAAGGTTTGGTGTGGTTGGTGCAGATAATAATGTTCTTGGTTTTAGGTTTGTTGGTTAATCCACATGAGTTGTTAAAGATAGCGATTCCGGCTACTATAATAGGTGTTTTTGTTATTTTGGTAGGAAGACCTTTGGCGGTATATTTATGTCTCTTGCCGTTTAAGAAAATTGGCAGGAGAGCTAAAGTTTTTGTCTCTTGGGTTGGATTACGTGGTGCAGCGCCTATTATTTTTGCCACATATCCCGTTGTTGAAGGTGTTGAAGGCTCGACATTGATTTTTAATATAGTTTTCTTTATTACATTGGCATCTCTCGTTATTCAAGGTACAACGATAACAAAGGTTGCCAAGATGCTTAGACTAAATACGGAGAAAAATGATTTGCCAGAGAATTTTGGGGTAGATATCCCTGATGAACTAAATACCATTTTGCAGCAGGAGGTGGTTGTAAATGAAGCTTATCTTAGAGATTATCCTTTGCAGGAGGGAACTTTGGTGATGATAGTGGAACGTAAGCATAAGTATATAGTGCCTAATGGTAAGTTATGGCTTAAAAAAGATGATAAGTTATTACTTATTTCTGCTAAGAAAGATGAGACTGAAGAATCGCAGAAGACATTTACCATGTTGGATACTATCTCGAAAATACGCAGTAAGAGAAATTAAAATTCATTCTAATAATTAGAGATATTATTTTTATTATTTATTTTTGCACTTGGAGAATTATTAATTTAAATTAAAAAATTATGATTAGTTATAAAACTTTAGGTCTTGTGAACACCCGTGAGATGTTCAAAAAAGCAGTTAAAGGCGGATATGCTATTCCTGCTTTCAATTTCAATAATATGGAACAACTTCAAGCTATTATTATGGCTTCTGTAGAGACAAAATCACCGGTGATATTACAAGTCTCTAAAGGAGCACGTAACTATGCTAATCAGACATTATTGCGTTATATGGCAGAGGGAGCAGTGGAATACGCAAAGGAATTAGGTTGTGAAAAACCTGAGATAGTCCTTCATCTTGACCATGGCGATACTTTTGAGACATGTAAATCATGTATAGATATGGGATTCTCATCGGTGATGATAGATGGCTCACATCTTCCATACGATGAGAATGTTGCCTTAACCAAGAAAGTCGTAGAATATGCACATCAGTTTGATGTCACAGTAGAAGGTGAGCTTGGCGTTTTGGCAGGTGTTGAGGATGAAGTAAGTGCTGAAGAAAGCCATTATACAAAACCAGAAGAGGTTATTGATTTCGTCACTAAGACAGGATGTGATTCTTTGGCGATTTCCATAGGTACATCACATGGTGCATATAAATTCACCCCAGAGCAATGCACTGTTGATCCTGAGACAGGTCGTCTTCTTCCTCCACCTTTAGCTTTTGATGTTTTGGCAGCCATAGAAGAGAAACTCCCAGGATTCCCTATCGTACTTCATGGATCCTCATCAGTGCCTCAAGAGGATGTCGATACAATAAACAAATATGGTGGTAAGATGGTAGCTGCTGTTGGTATTCCAGAAGAACAACTTCGTCAGGCATCGAAATCAGCGGTATGTAAGATCAATATTGATTCTGATAGCCGTCTTGCTATGACAGCTGCTATTCGTAAGACTCTGGCTGAGAAACCAGGAGAGTTCGATCCAAGAAAATATCTGGGACCAGCTCGTGATAGTATGAAAGAACTTTATAAACATAAAATTGTAAACGTTCTCGGCTCTAACGATAAGTTGGATTGCTAATAATGACTTGTGGGAGCAAATGGAATATTATATGATTTTCCTTTGCTCCTTATATTATTTGTTCCATATAAAAAAAAAGTGTATCTTTGCACACTTGTTATTCGGGATGTAGCGCAGTCCGGTAGCGCGCTTCGTTCGGGACGAAGAGGCCGCAAGTTCGAATCTTGTCATCCCGACTTTTAATTGACTACAAGACAACGAGACAACAAGTTTGTTTATCGTTGTCTTTGGATTATAAATTGGTAGTCCTATAGACTTGTAAACTTAAAATGGACCTTATTACATTACTCAGCATTAGTGTAGCACTCTCAATGGATGCTTTTTCAGTATCTATATGCAAAGGACTTGCAACAAAGAAATTCTCTATAAAAACAGCCTTGTTATGTGCTTTCTGGTTCGGCTCTTTTCAGGCGTTAATGCCATTAATAGGCTTTTTCCTAGGATCTCAATTTGAACATTTCATTACGAATATCGACCATTGGATAGCCTTCGCTTTGTTATCTTTCATAGGTATTAATATGATTAGAGAAGCACTTGGTGAAGATGAGACCACAAATGTTGGACAACAGCGAATGATTGATGACAAGGGTACATGTACAGGGTTTAAGACGATGTTGGCTCTGGCTATTGCTACAAGTATAGACGCATTGGCGGTAGGAGTCACCTTCGCTTTCTTGAAGGTGAATATATGGTTCTCCGTTATGGTAATAGGAGTGACGACTTTCTGTTTTTCTTTTGTCGGTGTTAAGATTGGAAATGTTTTCGGATCCAGATATAGCAAAACTGCAGAGATAATAGGAGGTACAATCCTTATACTATTAGGTTTGAAAATACTTGTTGAACACTTGTTTTTTTAATAATTTTTTATTACCTTTGTACCCATGATGGTACTTCTGCACATATTATTAGCGTTCAGCTGTCAGCTATTAGCCGTCAGTTGTCAACAGACTTCGTGCACGGTGCCTGAGCCTGTCGAAGGCACAACATCCGGCA
>SUWT01000043.1 GCA_015061335.1 Lentimicrobiaceae bacterium
TTCCATCAAAGTATATCCATATCATTAACTGTCATTTATTTACAAGCTTATCGCCAAACTGTCTTTGGCAACATTACATAATTATACAAAAAAAAAGACTGTCTAAACTTGTTAGACAGCCTCTTTGAATATCAAAGGTGCAATGCTCATCGGTATCTTGGTAACGACAATCATAGGCATCCCAATGGGAATAACAGAGTTTAAAGGTGTTGTCTCAACACCAGAATCGATAGCTCCAATATTCTGTCAGTTTGAATGGGAACATATCTTTAGTTTGGATATGCTCGTCGTGGTATTCACATTCTTGTTCATTGATATGTTCGACACAGTAGGAACACTTGTCGGTGTTAGTACAAAAGCTAAGATGGTTGACGAAAACGGACGTATTCCAAATTTGAAACAAGCTTTCATGGCTGACGCTATAGCAACAACAGCTGGTGCTATGCTAGGTACTTCAACAACAACAACTTACGTTGAAAGTGCTGCTGGTGTTGCTCAAGGTGGACGTACAGGTCTCACAGCATTCTCAATAGCTTGCTGCTTCGCAATAGCGTTATTCTTCTCACCATTGTTCCTTTCTGTTCCTGGTGCAGCAACAGCTCCAGTACTTATTCTCGTCGGTATGCTCATGATGGAACCTGTAAGAAATATTGACTTCGATGATGCAACAGAAGCAATACCAAGTTTCATAGCTCTCATTATGATGCCTCTTGCTTATTCAATTTCTGCAGGTATCATGTTGGGTATGATCGCTTATGTGATAATTAACATGTGCTGCGGCAAATTCAAGAAACTAACACCAGCAATGTACATCTTAGCGGTGTTGTTTATTTTAAAGTATATATTCATATAGTCAAAAGACCAAAGGTCTATAGATGAGAGTCGCTATTAAAGAAATGGCGGCTCTTTTTTTATATAAAAAACTTTTATCTTTTCTCTTCAGACTTCATACTTTTTCGTATCTTTGAAAAATTAAAATCATCGTTATGTTAATAATAAACATCAAAGAATTAGTCGGCGTGCTTGAAGACGGAAGTCTCTTGAAGGCTGGTGCCGCCATGTCGGAAGTAAACCGCATACCTAATGCGTTCTTATATATTAAAGGTAGTAAAATCGCTGATTACGGCACGATGGATTCTCCGGAATGCCAGCAGTATCTTCAAAAGGAAAGAAAAGTCATCGATGCCAAAGGCGGTATCGTGATGCCAACGTTCTGCGACTCGCATACTCATATCGTATATGCCAACTCACGTGAGATGGAGTTTGTAGATAAGATTAAAGGCTTGAGCTACGAAGAAATCGCCAAGAGGGGAGGAGGGATATTGAACTCTGCCAAGGCTACAGCCGCTGCCACCGAAGACGAACTCTACGAATCGGCGATGCTACGTCTCAACGAAATTATGCGTATGGGAACAGGAGCCGTCGAGATTAAGAGCGGCTACGGCCTCTCTACAGAAAGCGAACTTAAGATGTTACGCGTCATAAAACGCCTCAAAGAAAACTCTCCACTAACAATAAAATCCAATTTCCTCGGCGCTCACGGAATCCCGATGGAATACAGAGGCCGTCAGGAAGAATATGTCGATTTGGTCATCAACGAGATGATGCCTCTCGTGGCTACGGAAGAACTCGCCGATTTCGTTGATGTGTTCTGCGATAAAGGATTCTTTACTGTCGAAGATACAGAACGAATCTTGATGGCTGGCATCAAATACGGCATGCGTCCTAAGATCCACGCTAATGAGATGGCAGTCTCAGGCGGAGTGCAAGTTGGAGTGAAATACGGAGCTATCTCCGTCGATCATCTTGAACAGATGGGAATGGAAGAGATAGAAGCTCTCAAAGGTTCAGATACAATGCCTACAGTATTGCCAGGCTGCGCTTTCTTCCTGAATCTACCTTTGTCACCAGTACGCGATATGATCAATGCGGGACTTCCTGTCGCTATGGCATCCGACTTCAACCCAGGAACATCGCCGTCGGGTAATATGCAGTTCATCATGTCGGCGGCTTGCATCAGATACAAGATGACTCCGGAAGAAGCTTTTAACGCAACGACATTAAACACAGCATACGCTATGGACGTAAGCCATGAACTCGGTTCCATCACCAAAGGGAAATTAGCCAACGTGATAATCACCAAACCGATGAACGGCCTCGAATTCATGCCATATTATTATGGAGCAAATAAGGTTGATAAGGTTATCATAAAAGGAAAATTGAAAGTTGAAAATTGAAAATAGATGTAGAGACTTCTATATTGAAAAATAAATCTCATTTTTATAAAAAAACATATAATTAATTTTATAATTTTGCATACGAGAAATAAGGATGGTGATTCTGTCCTTGTTTTTATTTTTTACTGACAGAAATAATTATAAATAAGATAGATATGAAACAGATTATCGAATGTGTTCCTAATATCAGCGAAGGTCGCGATATGAACATCATCAATCAGGTGACAGCCGAGATTGAAAAAGTAGAAGGCGTTAAATTGTTAGACGTCGATCCGGGAGCAACGACAAACAGAACCGTCATCACTTTCGTTGGCGAGCCTAAGAATGTTTGCGAGGCAGCATTTCGCGTCGTGAAGAAAGCAGCTGAGCTTATCGACATGCGCAACCATCATGGCGATCACCCACGTTTCGGTGCTACCGACGTTTGTCCTTTGGTTCCGGTATCTGGCATCACAATGGAAGAGACGGTGGAATATGCACGTCAACTTGGTGAGAGAATCGGTAATGAGTTAGAAATCCCAGTGTTCTGCTACGAAAACGCTGCTTTCTGCTCAGAAAGACGCAACCTCGCAGTATGCCGTGCCGGCGAATATGAAGCTCTTTCAGAGAGATTGAACTCAGGCAACTGCAAACCTGACTTCGGTCCAGCCTGCTTCAATGAGCGTGTCGCTACCACAGGTGCAACAGCAGTTGGAGCACGCGACTTCTTAGTAGCTATCAACTACAACTTAAATACAACATCAACACGTCGTGCTAACGCTATCGCTTTCGACGTCCGTGAAAAAGGTCGCCCAATGCGTCAAGGTCCTAAAGTGACAGACAAACCAGTAAAAGACGAAAACGGCAATCCAGTCATGATTCCAGGTTCATTGCCAGGCACAAAGGCTATCGGCTGGTTTATCGAAGAATACGGCATCGCTCAAGTCTCGATGAATATCACCAATATCGCTAAGACTCCTGTTCACGTTTGCTTTGAGGAAGTATGCGCTAAGGCAGCAGCACGTGGTGTACGCGTGACAGGTTGTGAGATAGTAGGTCTCGTTCCTAAGAGCGTCCTCATCGACGCAGGTCGTTTCTACCTCGCAAAACAAGAACGTTCGTTAGGTGTCAGCGAAGACGAAATCATGAAGATAGCTATCAAGTCGATGGGCTTGGACGATTTGAAACCTTTCAACCCACAAGAGAAAGTCATTGAGTTCTTGATTGAAGACCACTCACAGAAGAAGTTAGTCGATATGACATGTGCAGCTTTCGCCGATGAGACAGCAAGCGAAAGTCCAGCTCCAGGCGGCGGTTCAATCTCAGCTTATATGGGAGCTCTCGGCGCATCATTGGCAACAATGGTGGCAAACCTGTCATCACACAAACCAGGATGGGACGACAGATGGGAATATTTTTCACAATGGGCAGAAAAAGGTCAGGCTATAAAGAACCAACTCATCTATTTGGTTGACGAAGATACCAACGCATTCAACAAGATTATGGATGCACTCGGATTGCCTAAGAAGACAGAAGAGGAAAAAGAAATCCGCAAGCAAGCTTTAGAAGACGCTTCAAAATATGCTATCGAAGTTCCTTTCAGAACAATGGAAGTAGCATTCTCAGCATTTGAAGTCGTTGAAGCAATGGTTAACGATGGCAACCCAGCATCAGTATCAGATGCAGGCGTTGGAGCAATGTGCTGCAGAAGTGCTGTCATGGGTGCATATTTGAACGTTAAGATTAACGCTGCTGGCATTAAAGATAGAGCATTCGCAGAAAAAATGGTTCAGGCTGGTGCTGAAATAGAGGCAAAAGCTATACAAAAAGAGGCTGAACTCTTGGAAAAAGTTAATAAAATTATCAATAAAGAATAATTAAATAATTGATTGTTAGATTTTTGGGCTGTAAAATAATAAAAATAAAAAATTGGAAAAAAATATTGGCATTTATCAAATAAATGTGTAATTTTGCAGTCCAAAATCTGAAAGGAGAATAAAATGGCAAAGAAGACAAAAGACGCACGTGTACAAGTAATATTGGAATGTACAGAGCACAAGGCAAGCGGTATGCCTGGCACATCTCGTTACATTACAACGAAGAATAAGAAAAATACCCCTGAAAGATTGGAACTTAAGAAATATAACCCAATCTTAAAGAAAATGACTGTTCACAAAGAAATTAAATAAGATTAAGCCATGGCAAAGAAAGTTGTTGCAACCTTACGTTCTTTAGGTAAAGAATATTCAAAGGTTATCAGAATGAAAAGATCAGAAAAAACCAACGCTTATTATTTCGAGGAAACAATCGTTCCTATCGATCAAGTACAAGAATTCTTAGCAAAGAAATAATATAGGTTTTTTACGCTACAATACAATAGCTTCTTCAAGGAATTGGGGGAGCTTTTTGTGTTACTGTTCGCGAACTGACGCGAAATAACGCGAAATCCTTTCATCCCATCCTCCGCGTATCGCGAGGATCTGCGCGGATCTTTTTTTTACTTTACGATTTTACGACTTTATTCGTGATATTTTTTTTCCTGTTATTTAAGGTGTAATGATATTTTTCTTATTATTGCAATCTAATTATTGACTGATGTCAAATGTCTAATGTCAAAAGTCTAAAGTTTAAGAAGTCAAATGAGAAATTTAAAAAATATTAATAATTAAAATTTAAAAAGATATGAAAAGAATCTATATGATTATGCTGATGATTGGAGCGATGATGATGTCGTGTAATCCAAAAGATGATGATGATAACCATGGTGGTAATAATCCTAACGTTGGAAACGAACAGCATAACGGCCACGAATATGTTGACTTGGGATTGCCATCTGGCTTAAAATGGGCTACCTGTAACGTTGGAGCGAATAGTCCTGAAGATTATGGAAATTATTATGCATGGGGAGAGACACAAACAGCACTAGATAACAATTATATAGATGATAACTGTGGTTCTTATGGTAAATCATTAGAGGAATTGCGGACATTAGGCTATATAGATGAAAATAACAATCTCACTCCGCAATACGATGCAGCTGCTGCCAACTGGGGTGGAAACTGGAGGATGCCAACAAAAGCAGAATGCAGAGAGCTTGTAAATATTTGTACATGGAAATGGGCACGGGTTAACAGAGTATTCGGATTAAGGGTTACAGGACCGAATGGCAACAGTATCTTCCTTCCTGCTGCGGGTTACCGTTACGTGTCATCGCTCTACTATGCCGAAAGCTACGGCTACTATTGGAGTTCTACTCCTGACGGAAGCAATACCAGTGACGCATGCTACTTGTTCTTCACGAGCGGTGGACACCATGTGGAATACAGCGGTCGCTTCAACGGTCATTTGGTGCGCCCTGTTTCAGAATAAAAGCCTTATAGGGACGCGGTTTGCCTCGTCCAATATTAATAATAAGGGATTGAATTTTAATCGTGGCTTGCTAGAACGCACAAAACAATGTACAATTAACAATGTATAGCTAATAGTTGGGTCTAATAGCTAATAGCCAATAGCTTTAGTTCAATGGTTAAAAAAATCTTCGTTATTCGTCATTCGTCTTTAGACTTTTTATTATATTTGCAAAAAAGTATAAGATAATGGGTTTATTTTCATTTTTTAAGAAAAACAAGGAAGTCGAGAAAGAACAGAAACAAGAACTCGATAAAGGTCTAGAAAAAACACGTACCAGTGTATTTGACAGAATATCAAAGGCTATCATCGGTAAATCAAAAGTTGATGATGAGGTTCTTGATAATCTTGAGGAGATTTTGGTAACATCAGACGTAGGTGTTGATACTACTTTGAAAATCATAGAACGCATTCAAGAACGTGTTGCTCGTGACAAATATCTTGGAACAAGTGAATTAAACCGAATTCTTAAAGAAGAGATAGCCGCTTTATTACAGGAAAACAACTCCGGTGATGGCACAACTTTCGATATTCCAGCTGATAAAAAACCTTACGTTATCTTGGTTGTAGGTGTGAATGGAGTTGGCAAGACAACCACAATAGGTAAGTTAGCCCATAATTTTAAGAAGGCAGGAAAGAGCGTCTTGCTCGGCGCTTCTGACACTTTCAGAGCCGCTGCTGTTGACCAACTTACAATATGGTCGGAACGCGTTGGCGTGCCTATCGTCTCTCATGGCATGAACGCTGACCCTGCTTCTGTTGCATACGACGCTGTCAAGACCGCTGTTCAACAAAATATAGACATCGTTATCATCGATACAGCAGGTCGTCTCCATAACAAAGTCAATTTGATGAATGAACTTTCTAAAATCAAGAAGGTTTGTCAGAAGGTTGTTCCAGATGCTCCGCATGAAGTGCTTCTCGTACTCGATGCCTCTACAGGTCAAAATGCAATCGAACAAGCTCGTCAGTTTATGGCCGCTACTGAAGTCAATGCTCTCGCTCTTACCAAACTCGACGGAACAGCGAAAGGCGGCGTTGTGATAGGCATCTCTGACCAATTCAAGATTCCAGTAAAATATATCGGAGTGGGAGAGGGAATGGATCATCTTCAGATATTCGATAGAAATGATTTCGTAAACAGTCTTTTCGAAGGAAGAAACTAATAAAAATGAGAAAACCTAAAATCAACATCGTTACATTAGGATGTTCGAAAAACAAAGTCGATTCTGAAAGACTTGCCGCAACATTAAGTGATAAATACAATATTGTTCATGACTCTGACAAAAAATCAGACATCGTCATAATAAATACATGTGGATTCATCGGCGACGCTAAAGAAGAATCTATTGACACAATATTAGAATACGCAGAACTCAGAAAAACCAATAAGATTAAGAAACTCTATGTGATGGGCTGCCTCTCGCAACGTTATCGCAAAGACCTGCAAGAAGAAATTCACGAAGTAGATGGTTTCTTCGGAGTGGAATCAGTGCAGCTTATCGCTAACGATATATTGAATGAGGAATTAGAAGTTAGGAATGAGGAATTGAATGTTTCTACATATTATCATGAGCGACTTCTTTCAACACCTTCTCATTACGCTTATCTGAAAATTTCCGAAGGTTGTAACCGTCGCTGTGCTTTCTGTGCTATACCTCTGATTCGTGGCGAACATGTATCTGTTCCTATGGAGGATTTGATAAAAGAAGCGAGATTGTTGGCAGACAAAGGCGTTAAAGAACTTATCCTCATCGCTCAGGATTTGACTTATTACGGTCGTGACATAGACGGACAATATCATATTGTTGAACTCGTGAAACGACTTCTCGAAATAAAAGAGTTCGAATGGATAAGACTGCATTACGGTTATCCTCAAGGTTTCCCTGACGAACTCCTTGATTTGATGAACAACGAACCAAGAATCTGTAATTATATCGACCTTCCTTTGCAACATATCAGTACGCCTATATTGAAAAATATGAGAAGAGGCGTCGATAAAGAGCAGACAATCAACTTTGTAAAGAATGCTCGTAATAGAGTTCCAGGTATCGCATTTAGAACTACTTTCATAGTAGGTTTCCCTGGCGAGACGGAAGAACAATTTGAAGAATTATGCGATTTCGTGAGAGAGATGAAATTTGAACGTGCAGGAGTTTTCGCTTATTCTCCAGAAGAAGGAACGCCAGCTTACGAGATGGAAGACGATGTTCCTCAAGAGGTAAAACAAGAACGCGTCGATACCATTATGGAAATTCAACAGAATATTTCTTTGGAAATCAATGAGAAACGTGTTGGAACTGTTGAGAAAGTCCTGATCGACAGAATCGAAGGCGATTATTATATCGGTAGAACTCAGTACGACTCACCAGAAGTGGATGACGAAATTTTGATTTCTATTGATGACAATGAATTAAATGTAGGTGATTTTGTCAACGTGAAACTTATCAAAGCCGATTATTTCGATTTGTATGGGGAAGTGTCTGACAATTGACAATTAACAATTGACAATTAACAATTAATTTTTTCACATTATGAAAAAGCATTTACTTATAATTATGTCTCTGGCTTGGATCTTGTTTTCATGTAAGCCGGATCCCGTCGTGCCAACAGTTATAACATTATCTGTTACGGAAATCACTGAAAATTCAGCTAAGTCGGGCGGTGAAGTTACTTCCGATGGCGGTGCTGAAGTGACTGCAAGAGGAGTTTGCTGGAGCAAGAATCAAAAGCCTACTATGAACGATTTTCGTACAAGTGATGGCAGTGGTATAGGATTATTCAATTCCAATATGTCGGAATTGGAAGACAGCACAACATATTACGTAAGAGCATACGCGGTAAATAGTGCGGGTACAACTTATGGCAATGAAATAAGTTTTACTACTTTAGCAATTGATGATGATGATGATGATGAAAACGAGATATTACTTCCAACAATTTTAGTGTTGTCTGTAGAAGACATCACGGAAAATTCAGCAGTGTCAGGAGGTGAAGTTACTTCTGATGGCGGTGCTGAAGTGACTGCAAGAGGAGTTTGCTGGAGCACATCTCAGAATCCAACTATAGAGGATGCTTTTAGCAATGATGGAACGGGTGTCGGCGTTTATTCTTCAAATATCTCTAATTTAACTTCTAACACTACATATTATGTCAGAGCCTACGCTACCAACAGTGAAGGAACAGCTTATAGTGAAGAACTTTCTTTTACTACTTTAGAAGAAATTGTCCTATATCCTCCAACTGTAATCACTGCTCAAGTGACTGAAATTGGACAGACGACAGCAGTATCAGGAGGCGAAGTTACTTCTGATGGCGGTGCTGAAGTGACAGCAAGAGGAGTTTGCTGGAGCACATCTCAGAATCCAACTATAGAGGATGCTTTTAGCAACGATGGAACAGGTGTCGGTGCTTATTTATCCAATCTTACTGATCTCATCGATTACACAACGTATTATGTCAGAGCCTATGCTACCAATAGCGAAGGTACTGCTTATGGTGAGGAGATCTCTTTTACAACCCTAGACGATGGTTTTATTAACGGTTATGAATATGTTGATCTTGGATTGCCAAGCGGAGTGAAATGGGCTACATTGAATGTGGGCGCTACAGCTCCAACGGAAAGAGGCAGCGTCTTCGCATGGGGAGAATTGGAGGCTAAAGCGGAATACATAGAGTCTAACTGTACGACTTATGGTCTAAATTTTGACATATCTGGTAACCCAGAATACGATGCGGCACGAGCTCAATGGGGAGGGACATGGAGAATGCCAACAAGAGAAGAGTATGATGAACTGTTGAATAATTGTACCTGGGAATGGGAAGTTCAAAATGGAGTAGGAGGTAAGAAGGTGACAGGCCCAAATGGAAATTTTATCTTCATGCCTATTACAGGTTACCAATACGGTGCTTCTTATTATATGGAAGATTTCGGGTATTATTGGACTTCAACACCAGTAGATTCTTACGATAATCTCTCATTCGATTTCTTCTTCGATATGGAGTATAATCTTAGTATCGGTTGGGATGATCGCTGTTATGGTCAACCGATAAGACCGGTTACTGATTGATGTAAGAAAGTTTTTTACATTTTCATAATAATTGAAGCAACAGTTTGAAAGATCTGATTTGAGCAGCTTCTTAAAGGATTTCCACAAAATAATTAGCAACATATTTGTGGAAATCTTTTTTTTTATGACTTTTGTTTACAAAAAATAAAGTTTTGTATAAAAAAATGAAAAAATGTAAAACAATAGTTATTTTTTTGCGTTATTGGAATAATAATTGAGTGGTGTTTATAAAACAACAAATATGACAATAAGACAATATATATCAACTTTCTTTAAAGGATTTGCGATGGGAATTGTTAATGTGATTCCTGTTTCCAGTGGTACTGTTTCATTGATAATAGGAGTCTTTGAACGTTTTATAAATGCTATTAAATCATTGAATTTAAAGGCGTTTAAATTGTTGTTCAAGGGCGAGTTCTCAGAATTTGCAAAAAAGACAGACTTTAAATTTTTAATGACTTTAATAATAGGTATTATGGCAGGAATGATACTGACAGCCATATCCCTGAAAGCCATCTTTAAAAAATATGAGGCGTATGCATACGCATTTTTCATCGGATTGATAGTGGCGTCAGTGATTTATGTCTTTGGGATGATAGGTAAGAAGACGCCAAAGATGTATTTTCTGATGATAATAGCTGTAGTCATATCGTTTTTTCTTTCCATAAAAAGCAATCCATATCCTAATGATAATTTTCTTTATCTGATTCTTTGTGGTATTGTTGGTTCTTTGGGCATGATAGTTCCAGGAATATCGGGTTCACATCTAATGCTTGTTATGGGAAATTATGAACTTATTGTTACACAGGCTCTTACTCAGATAGCGAAGTTATCTACCTTTGGACAAGGCATGATGATTTTGTTACCTTTCATATTAGGTGCAGTCATAAGTATAATTTCTGTTGCTCATTTGCTTTCATGGCTTATGAAAGAATACAGGAATGAAACTTTGTCAGTTTTGACAGGTTTCATGATAGGTAGTTTACCTGTAGTTTATCCGTGGAAAGAAGTGTTACCGGGGATGTACGATTATCATTTCCATCTTCCTCCGATGAATAATGAATTTATTATGGCCATTCTTATGGCTATTGTCGGAGCTTCTCTTGTGTTGATTTTGAGTTTTTACTCAAAGAAGAAGGAGAAGTTGATGAACAGACGGAAGCAGAAGTTACAGAAGAAAGTTGTTTTATAGGTTTTTATCTGTTATTTTATTTATAAAATCCTCAACTTTTTCGTTTCCCCATATGGTTTCTAATATATTAACCGATTCTTTGGTATTCATGCGGTTTTTTATTTCGAGATTTCTTTGAACGAAAACGCAATGAGTTATTTTAGCTTTGTGGCATACTATGTCTTCTGCGAGAGCATCGCACGTAGGTGCGCCACATAATCCGCAGTCTATTTGAGGCAGAAGCTTTTTCAGTGTGCCTATTTTATTCATTTTTTCTAGAGCTTTAGAAATGTCAGGGTCGAGGCTGAGCATAGATCGAGGTTCTATTTCCCCAACCAGTAGATTCTTTGAGAGATAATCACGTTCTTTTTCTAGTTCATATTCACGAGTACGTTCTCCATTACGTTCTTTTTCAGCAACATAACGTGCGCGGGCAAACATTTTCTCGCATGTTAGGAATCTGTTGTTACAAGTGAGATTTCCTCCAGGGCAACTTTGGTCGCAGGCTCTCAGTTCAAGAAACTCAACACCTTCTATTTCATCGTTCTCGACTTTCTCGAGAAATTCAATGACATTGTCGATTTCATCGATAGCCAAAGAATGAACGGCATTACTCATACGACGTTCTCCATTGGTTAGAGATGTTAAGATGCTATCAGAAGATAATTGTGCTATTGGTAATTTTATTTCTTTATAGTTGCTACCTTGTTCCTTGATTTTTTTCCAGACCCTATTATAAAGGGCGTCCATATTAATCACGCCATCTACGTTAGATTTCTCTTCTCCTACGGGGCTTTTCACTGCAGCTATCTTTGCGGCGCATGGTGTGATGTAGAATACACCCACTTCATTGTCCTTATATTCCGCTTCTTTCTGAAATTTTCTGCGTACATACATGGCTGTGATGTCGATAGGTGCCTTAATAGGAATTAAATTATCTACCAATCCTGGAAATTTGACTTGAATAAGACGAACGATAGCGGGACAATATGTTGATATTAAAGGAACTATATCTCTGTGCTCGTAATGATATCTGTTTTTTGCGTCGGTATATATTGGTGTTGTCGATTCTGTTTCGAAGACATGAGTGAAACCTATTTCTTTTAAAATGGCATAGATTCTGGATACACTGATGTCGTTAGGAAACTGCCCTAGAAATACGGATGGTATTAATGCCACGCGACAAGGAAAATTAAAGATGGATTCGAAGTCGTCCTGATTAATATATACAGCTTTTGTTGGACATGTCTTAAAGCATTTTCCGCAGTCGATGCAACGACTTTCGGAGATATGAGCCTTACCATCATATACACGTATGGCTTCAGTTGGGCATATCTTCATGCAGTGAGAACATCCAATACATTGATCTTCATTTATTTGTAGCGCGTGGAAAAATGTCATGTTTTGTAAAATTTGTGTTAATAAAAAAGTCTTTTAAAAAAGGTTTACTTCCATAGTCACTGTAGTTCCGACACCGACAGTCGATTGAACATCCAGTCGATCTACATTTTTCTTGATATTAGGTAAACCCATTCCGGCTCCAAATCCCATATCTCTTACTTCTGGAGATGCTGTGGAATTGCCTTCTTGCATAGCCCATTCGATATTAGGAATACCAGGTCCTTTGTCAATGACGCTGATGCAAATGGTGTTAGCGTCAATATCAGCCTTTATTACACCACCGTAGGCATGTGCGATGGCATTTACTTCCGCTTCATATAATGCCACAACAACTCTCTTTATTATAGATGGATTGACGTTAAGCTGTTTTAATGTTTTTTTTATTGAACTTGAGGCAGACCCGGCATTGACAAAATCACCCTCAACAACTGTATATTCTAAATGCATGTCTTAATCTCTAATTTTAAATTTTCAACCTATATTTTCAACTTAATAAAGCGGTGATAAACCGTTCTGATACAGAATACCGCATGCCTTGAACATAGAATAGTCACATTCCATGAGAACCATGTCGTTATCTTCTGCCAATTCTATTATCTCCGGAGATGCTTTCTTTTTGCGAACAAAGATGATTACGCTCAAATTCCCCATTTCACAAGTGCGTATTGTTTGTATGGTGCATAATCCAGTTACTATCAATGGGTTATATTCTTCGAGAGTTAGAATATCGCTCATTAGATCAGAGGCGAAGACACTGTTGTAATCTTCATCTAACCTAGATTCTCCACATATTACTTTTGCATTAAGTAATTTTGCAATATCTTTTAATATCATTTTTTATATTTTTTGATGTTATTTCTGTTTTATTATTATTCTGCTACTATGAGTCTTAAAGCTTATATCAATCATTATACCTTATCTCTTCTAGATTTTCCTGTATCATTTCTTTGAGGTATTTTATAATGGTGATATCGTGCATTGACATTCCATCAAGAACTTCCTTAACCTCATTGGTATCGAAGATGAATTCGTCAACATCGGTAATATGTTTATATATGAATTGAATCTCTTCATATTGTGAGCAGAGCATCACGATTGTTCCTGCGAGATCGCCCATTGGTGGTCGGTCGAGATGATTATGTTGGAACCAGAATTGTAGTGTGGTTCCTTTTCCTAGTTCGCTTTCAATTTTCATGCCGCCGCCAGCTGACTCAGTATTCATTTTAATCAGAGGAAGCCCTATTCCGACCTTACGAGTCGTCCTTGTCGTTGTCCATGGATCTGTCACTTTAGCGAGAAAATCAGGACTCATGCCCTTGCCATTGTCTTTGATGGTAAAATGATAGATATTATCTTTTATACTATCGCGTATTGTCAATTCAATGATAGAAGCCTTGGCTGCTATAGAATTTTCTAGTAGGTCGTAAACATGCAATGACAGTTCTTTCATATTATGATCAGGTATAATAGGTTATAAATCATCCAAAGAGTAATTGTAATTTTTCATTAGGTTCTGTATTGATAAAACGTCCATTCTCAGCACGCAATGTCTTTCTGAACTCATCAAAACTCAGATCATACATGTTAAGGATGCAATGCACCTCACCGATGATGTGAAGGTAGTGGGCGTCAGAACTTTTTGTGAACATAAATTTTTTCAAATATGCGAATTTCTTCAAGAAATCTTCCTTTTTTACGTGTTTGGAAATCTCAAGAGCATCAGCTTTGATGTCGGGAGGAATAAAACCCAGTTGGCTCATCAAACTTGATGCCGGTTTGTTGACATGCGCAGGCACAAAAAGCCCTCCTATCTCATGTACTTTGTCGTAAAGAGTGTCAAGGTCTGCGTCTAAAGCCGATAAAAGAAGATATTCCTCTTCTCCGATTATCTCTTCGTCCTTGTCAACAATCAGCTGATAACCAAAACGTTCTTCATCATTAGGAATATGTGGTAAATGTTCATCTAAAAACTCTTGAAAAAGATCGAGTTGCTCATCGTTTTCAAAATAGGCGATGGCATGAGCTTCTTCTTGTGTGGTAATTTCAACACCTCCTATCACAAAAATGCCGTTTTCTTTTCCGATTTCACGTGTTATTTTAACCTGACGAGTAGTATTGTGATCCGTGATGGCAATGACATCGAGATGTAATTTCTTGGCTTGTTCAATAATAGCGGAAGGACTCATATAGATGTCTCCGCACGGCGATAATACCGAGTGTATGTGAAGATCAGCTCTATATGATTTTAATTCCATACTCTAAACTTTAGACTTTAGTCATTTAAAAGACAATAAACTTTTCCGGTGACCTCGTAAGTGCTCATTGAAGTCTGAAGAATAGGAATCTCTTCTTCATTGCTTTGGTTGAGTGTGTCTTCGTTGGCGGAGAGATTCTTGACAAGAATGATACAAGCCATTTCTTTAAGTGAAGCTACTGCCATTACATTTTTATGTGTTTGCAATGTGATCCACACATTACCTGCATCAGCATTACCCATTACGTCGCTGAGAAGATCGGAAACATAACAACCGTCTATCTCGCGGTCTAAACCGCTAGCTCCTGATAAGACCTTAAGTCCTAATTTATCTACTAATTCTTGTACTTTCATGATAAAAAAGTTTTTATAATGTGCAAATTTATTAAAATATTTGAAATAAACAAATAATTGCTGCTGTTTTTCTTTACAAAATTGTAATATCTTATTCGTTAATATGCAAAAAGTCGTAATTTTGCAGACCATTTAACATTTCAATTATTAATTTTAAAATAATTATCACATGAGAAAATTTTTATCTTGTTTGGTTGTAATGTTATTGTCATTACAGGTTTTTGCGCAAAGAAATGATTATTCATATCGTTTGTCAACGATAGTTTCGGATGATGGTAGAGAATCAACTGATTATTCATATGATTCTGAAGACTTGACAAAAGTTACCAGTGTTCATATTTTATCAGATTTTGAAGAAGATGGATACGAGTTTATTGATTCAATGTTTTATGATAATGAAGGTCATATTCTTACAATGGAAGAACATCAGTTTTTAGATGGTCAATGGATTTTCCCTAATTATGTGGCTTATACCTATAATGAGATGGGCTTGAGAGCTACCCGTAAAAACTATAATGACTGGGGTACAGGTTTTGAGATTGGTGGTACCTATAGTTATTATTACGATGAGAATGGTAATCAGACATATTGGGAGTTAGAAATGTCAGGTATGATTTTCCAAAGAGCCGAGTTTACGTATAATGAAGATAATTTATTAGCATGTGAATTAGGTCTTATGTCTAATTTTAGTGGTGGATATGAGAATTCATACAAGATAGAGTATTCCTATACCGAAGATAATTATATCAAATTAATCGATGAATATTATTGGGATAATGGTAGCTGGTTTTTAAATTCGACGAAACAATATACATACGATGAACTTGGCAATTGCATAACATGCGAAGTTAAATCAGGCAATACGGTCGTAAGACGTGATGAGTATTTGTATGATGAGACAATGTTGGCAGAAGATGTTTATTATTTTGAGCATCCTGAGTCAAACTATCCGGTATATCCTCACATGTATAATGCTTTGTCAGTCGATAAATTCTATACTATAGATGCTAACAGCGGTCAGTTGGTTTATATCTGCGATTATACATATTTTTATGATGAGATTTTTGATGCTGTTGAAGAAACAAGCATGACATCTAACATATATCCAAATCCAACAAGTGATTTTGTAAATATTGATGCGGAAGGAGTAGATGTTATTACTGTTTATGATGCGTTAGGAAGAGTGATTTATGCTTCAGATTTTGTTGATGCAACATTCAGAATAGATATGAGAGAATATGTTTCCGGTATTTATTTTGTGAAATTACAAGGTAAATCGGGAGTCTCTGTAATGAAAATCATGAAAGATTAAATTTGTTATTTTGAAGAATAATTTAAAAATTGAGGTGCCGGGAGGTGTAGATAAGGTTTTGCTTCACACTTGTTGTGCACCTTGTTCCTCAGCGATAATCGAGTGCATGATGCAGAATGGCATCATGCCTTTGATTTTTTATTGCAATCCTAATATTTTTCCTGAAGAGGAGTATGTGATTAGGAAAGAAGAATGTACGCGATATGCCGATAGTTTAGGTCTGGAGATTGTTGATGCTGATTATAACCACGATCATTGGAGAAAGCAGATGATAGGTCTGGAGAACGAGCCTGAGAGAGGGGTAAGATGTCTTAAATGTTTTAAGATCAGGTTGTTAGAATCTGCAAGATATGCGCAAGGAAGAGGTATTAAGGTATTTACAACGACACTGGCGTCGAGTAGATGGAAATCGTTGGAGCAGATAGAAGAAGCCGGACGATATGCTCAGGAGGCATATCCAGATGTGACTTTTTGGGCGCAGAATTGGCGTAAGGGAGGGTTGAGTGAGAGACGATTACAGATTATAAAGCAGTATGATTTTTATAATCAGAGATATTGCGGTTGTGAGTTTAGTATGAGAGGAATGAAAGATATGAGATGATATGAAAAAAATAAAAAAAATAAAAAAAAATTTGAAAGAATAAAATCATTTACTATATTTGCCGTTTGAAATGGGGAACCATTTAAAAAAGAAATTTTTTAAAAATATTCATTAACATAATATTATCAAAATGGCAAAAGTAAAATCTTTAGCAGAACTGAAGGCTATGAAAGAGAAACTTCAGTCAAATCTTGACCTTCGCGAAAAGAGTGATAACCCTGAAGCGATGATTCAGATTAAGGTTGCTATGGCTACCTGCGGTATCGCATCAGGTGCTAAACAAGTTATGGAACACATGATGGAGAAAGCAGAGGAGTTGAAGCTTTCAGTTGTTTTCACTCAAACAGGATGTATGGGTTACTGCCATGCTGAGCCTACTATTGAGGTAAAATTACCAGGAAGAGATCCTATTGTTTTCGGACATGTCGATAATAATAGAGCAGATGAAATTCTTGAGAAATACGTTATCAATAACGAGCTCGTTGATGGAATCATTCCTGTAAACTACGAAACTATTGGCTAATTAAATAAATTGGAGGACTTTATATGGCAAGAATCAAAACGCATGTGCTTTGCTGCGGTGGTACCGGATGTAAAGCATCTGCAAGTGATGAGATTATTGCAAACTTTGAAAAAATATTAAAAGAAAAGGGTTTGCAAGATGAAGTTCAGGTTATCAAGACTGGATGTTTCGGTTTCTGTGAGAAGGGACCTATCGTAAAGATGATGCCTGATAATACTTTCTATACACAAGTAAAACCATCAGATGTTCAAAAAATTGTAGAAGAACATATTATTAAAGGTCGTAAAGTTACAGACCTTCTTTATTTAGATCCTGAGAATAAACAACATGTTGCTGACTCGAAGCACATGGGATTCTATAAGAAACAACTTCGTATAGCATTACGTAACTGTGGTTTCATCAATCCTGAAGATATTGATGAATTCATCTCACGTGGTGGTTATGAAGGTTTAGGAAAAGCCTTATCAGAGATGACACCTCAAGATGTTGTTGCAGAGATTACAGCATCAGGACTTCGTGGTAGAGGTGGTGCAGGTTTCCCAACAGGAGTAAAATGGGGTCTTTGCGCAAAGAATGAAGCTGATCAAAAATACGTGGTATGTAATGCTGACGAGGGCGACCCAGGCGCATTTATGGATCGTTCTATCATGGAAGGTGACCCACATACTATCATCGAAGCTATGGCTATCTGCGGTTATGCTATAGGAGCGACAAAGGGTTTGGTATATATCCGTGCAGAATATCCTCTCGCTATTGAACGTCTGCAAATTGCAATACGTCAGGCAAGAGAATACGGCTTGTTAGGAGTAGATATCCTTGGCAGCGGCTTCGACTTCGATATAGAATTACGTTACGGTGCAGGAGCTTTCGTATGTGGTGAAGAAACAGCACTTATCCATTCAATGGAAGGTAAACGTGGTGAACCTACATTCAAACCACCATTCCCAGCAGTGTCAGGTTACTTGGAAAAACCTACTAACGTAAATAATGTTGAAACATTCGCTAATATTCCAATCATTATTACTAAAGGCGCTGATTGGTTTGCAGGCATTGGTTCTGAAAAATCAAAAGGAACAAAGGTATTCGCATTGGCAGGACAAATCAATAACGTTGGTTTGATTGAGGTTCCAATGGGAACAACACTTCGTGACATTATATATGAAATTGGTGGAGGTATCAAGAACAACCATCAATTTAAAGCTGTTCAAACAGGAGGTCCTTCAGGCGGCTGTTTGACAAGCAAACACTTAGATACACCAATCGACTATGAAAGTTTGATGGCAGCTGGTTCAATGATGGGTTCTGGCGGTATGGTTGTCATGGATGAGACATCATGTATGGTAGCTATTGCTAAATTCTACCTTGAGTTTACCTGTGAAGAAAGTTGTGGTAAATGTACTCCATGTCGTGTTGGTAACAAACGTATGCTTGAGATTCTTGATAAGATTACCAAAGGAAACGGAACTATGCAGGATCTTCAAGAATTACGTAACCTCGCTGATGTTATTAAAGATACAGCATTGTGCGGCTTAGGTCAGACATCACCTAATCCGGTACTTTCTACTTTAGATAACTTCTGGGATGAATACGTAGAACACGTTGTTGAAAAGAAATGCCGTGCCGGTGTTTGTAAGTCATTGATGCACTATGAAATCGATCCTACTAAGTGTATCGGTTGCGGTGCTTGTGCTCGTGTATGTCCTCAAGATGCTATCACAGGAGAAAAGAAAATGGCACATCACATCGATAACCTCAAATGTATCAAATGTGGTGCATGTTATGAAAAATGTAAATTCGGTGCAATCTCTATCAAATAATATTAGAAAGGAAATAAAAAATGATAAAACTCACTATAGACAACAGACCGGTAGAAGTTGCAGAAGGCACAACAATTTTAAAAGCAGCCCGTCAAGCCGGTATCCATATTCCTACCTTGTGTTATTTTGAATTGGCAGGAATGAATTTTGAAAACAAACCTGGCGGTTGCCGTGTTTGTGTTGTTGAAGTAGTAAAAGATTTCAACGGCAGACCACGTCGTAACTTAGCTCCAGCATGTGCTACAGAATGTGTTGAAGGCATGGAAGTATTAACACACTCACAACGTGTTATCAATGCACGTCGTACAGTGGTGGAATTAATCCTCTCCGACCACCCGACAGACTGTCTCACTTGTGCTAAGTCAGGTCAATGTGAATTACAGAAATTGGCACAAAACCTCGGCATACGTGAAATAGCATACAAAGGCGAACAATCAACATATCGTGTCGATATGTCACCTTCAATCATTCGTGACGTTGACAAATGTATCATGTGCCGCCGTTGTGAAAACGTATGTAACAATATCCAAAGCGTTGGCGCATTGTCAGCTGTAAATCGTGGTTTCCAAGCTGTAGTAGCTCCTGCTTTCGAACAAGATATGATTGATTCACCATGTGTTATGTGCGGTCAATGCGTTCAAGTATGTCCTGTAGGCGCCTTGAGCGAAGTCGATGATACACGTAATGTGATGATGGCTATCAATAATCCTAAGAAGACAGTTGTTGTACAAACAGCTCCTGCAGTACGTGTAGCTATCGGTGAAGAATTTGGCATGGAACCAGGTACAATCGTAACAGGTCAATTGGCTGCAGTATTACGTCAACTCGGTTTTGACTATGTATTTGATACAGACTTTGCGGCTGACTTGACAATTATGGAAGAAGGTACGGAATTGCTTCAACGTATCGATAGATATACCAAAGGCGATACATCAGTACGTCTCCCAATATTGACATCATGCTGTCCAGGATGGGTGAACTTCTTCGAACATAACTTCCCTGATATGCTCGATGTTCCTTCTACAGCAAAATCACCACAACAAATGTTCGGTGCTATAGCTAAGAGCTATTGGGCAGAAAAAATGGGTATCAACCGTGAAGATTTAGTCGTTGTCTCTATCATGCCATGCTTGGCTAAGAAGTATGAATGTAAACGTGAAGAGTTCTACGTAAACGGTAATCCGGATGTGGATTACGTACTCTCAACACGTGAATTGGCACGTTTGATCAAACAATTCAACTTAGATCTTAAAGAAATGCCTGTGGCTGATTTCGATGATCCTCTTGGTGAGTCAACAGGTGCAGCTGTCATCTTCGGTGTAACAGGCGGTGTTATTGAAGCTGCTACTCGTACAGCATACGAAGTGTTCACAGGTAAGAAACTTGATAGAATAGAGTTTACAGAACTCCGTGGTCTCGAGGGTATCCGCGACGCATGGGTTGATTTCAACGGAACTCCAATTCACATCGGTATAGCTCATGGATTGAATAACGCTCGTACATTACTCGAAAGAGTACGCGAAGGAAAAGAACAATTCCACGCTATAGAAGTCATGGCTTGTCCAGGCGGTTGTATCGGCGGTGCAGGTCAACCATATCACCATGGTAACAGCAAAATCATCAAGAAACGTTTCGATGCTACATACGAAGAAGACCGCAACAAGCCAATTCGTAAGTCACACGAAAATCCTTCAATTATCAAGTTGTACGCTGAATATCTTGGAGAACCATGTGGACATAAATCACATGAACTCTTACATACACACTATTTCGATAAATCAGACCATGTCGAGATTGGCGAATAATATGTGTTAAATTGTTAAATAATTAAAAGATAAATATTATGGCAGTTATAAAATTATCAGAATCCAAGATAAACTTCGTAAAAGATATTTGCAAATCTTTTAATAACGAACCAGGTGAAGTTATCAATGTACTTCATAAAGTACAAGGTGAATTTGGCTATCTCTCAGCAGAAGTCCAAGAATTGGTGGCAGAAGAATTAAGAATTCCTGTGGCAAGAGTTTATGGTATCGTATCATTCTACTCATTCTTCACCATGACACCTAAAGGTCGTTACCCAATATCAGTATGCTTGGGAACAGCTTGTTATGTACGTGGCGCGGAAAAAGTTTTGGATGAGCTTAAACGTCAACTCTCAGTACAAGTCGGTGGCACAACAGTGGATGGCAAGTTCTCTTTGAACTGCTTGCGTTGTGTCGGAGCTTGCGGCTTAGCCCCTGTTATGATGATAGGCGACAAAGTTTATGGTCGCGTTACACCTGACAAGGTTTCAAGCATCATAGCTGAATATAACGATTGATAAATATCGTAATAGAAATGTATGAGGCCGTCTAACAACAAAAGTTAGGCGGTTTCTTTTTTTTACAAAAAATCACAATAGGGGGAGATGGATTCTAACGAGATTGTTTTTCGAAGACCTAAGACATGTTAAAGAACGTATAATTAT
>SUWT01000044.1 GCA_015061335.1 Lentimicrobiaceae bacterium
GATTAAGGCTGAGAAGAAGATAAATGTTCCTCAAGAACAAAGCAAGAATATCGTCTATTTCGCTCATAACAAGAAGTTCAGACAAAGCAATATCAGAATGTATGTTCCTGGAGAGAAATTGAACGAACAAGAACAAGCCTTGGCGTCAGTCTTTAACAAATATTTCGGTACAGATATGTATTCAATTGTCTTCCAAGAAATAAGAGAGCTACGTTCTTTAGGATATACAGCATATTCATATTATAAGTACGATTATCTAAACAGATATCCAGGTTATCAATCTGCATTTTTAGGAACACAGTCCGACAAGACCAACGAAGCTGTCGATGCAATGAGAGCGCTCATCGTTGATATGCCAGAGAAGATGGAGAAGTTTGACACTTCAAAAGAGGCACTCATCATGTCGAGAGCGGCGGATTATATCGCTCCACGTAACATTCCATCAAGCGTAATATCTTGGGTTGAACAAGGTTATGACCACGACCCTCGAATTGAAGCAACCAACATTATCAAGGAAACATCTTACGATGACGTTGAGAAATTCTATCACGACAAGGTACAAAACCGTCCTATCATCATCATGATTACTGGCAACAAAAAAGATGTCGATATGAAGGCATTGGAAAAATACGGCGAGGTAAGAATGGTGAAGTTTGATGAGATCTACAAATAGGCTAAAGGCTAATGACAAAAGTCTAAAGTTAAAAAGTCGCCACCTCATTATGAAGTGACGACTTTTTTTATATGTAAAAACATTATCTATTACTTTTAGGCAAAAATACTTAAAATAAAACGAACGATAAAAGATTGTTAAATTCAGTTTTATTTTATATATTTGCGGAGTATTAAAAATAATTTTTAATTAAAACCGAAGATCCAGATGGTATATAACGTGGTGCAGCAATATGAAAAAAACTTCATTATTATCAAAATCATTGATTATTATGATTTTGTTGTTCATTGGTTCAGCACCTCTTATGGCGCAAATCTCAGAAGGTGAACCTTATTCAAGAACCATCAGAACAGGCAATCGTCCAGGTTCAGGCGATTGGGGTATCTTTATCGGACCAAGTCTTACCGACATTGGCAGCATGATTAACAGAGAGATTTCATGGCAAGGACTTCCTCTCGTAAATATCAAACATTATTATAGTGATGAATTAGAACTCAGATGCGGCATCCAATTAAGCAAAACAACAAACAAAATGGTAGGTGAATTATTGTATGATGAGAAATCATATTCAATTCTGTCTAAGGAATCTGAATCTTATTATCGTCTCACTCCAGGCATTGCATATCATTTCTCTTCCAAAAATTTATTAGATGTTTATGTCGGAGCATCATTGCCATTAGGTGTGAGCGGTGATAAATTTATCGATGTTTTCGATGGTGATAATTATGGCACACAGAAAAGAACTTCATTTGAGATAGGTTTGGGTGCATTCATTGGCTTACAATGTTTTGTAGCAGACCTTCCTATAGCAATAGGTTTTGAATATGGTATTACAGGTTATAAATCACTTGCTGAACAATACAAAAATATCACGACAGACGAAAATGGTGCAGAACAGATTTTCTATACAACATCTCCATATGATGAGTATGAACAATATTCAGAGTTAAAGAAATCTTCAGCATATCTAGGTTCTGACGTACGTTTCACAATTAGTTACTTCTTTAAATAATCTTAATAGCCATGAAGAGATTTTTTTTAACATTAACAATGATAACATTTACGGTGTTGTTATTCAGCTCATGTAGCGGATTACGCCAAGTATCGGGCGTTCAATCCACTTCGTTCGTTCCTGATTATGTACGTATTGAGGCAAACATCAACGATTATGCTCAACTCGGAGAATCAACAGTTACCTTAGAATACAGAGAATATTTAGGCTTTATCAACAAAATCGACAAAGTCAACGGTGAAGACTATAATTTCAGAGATGTAAAGATTATAGAATTAGAAGGTAAAACCAACATCAAGCTCAACGGAGACATTAAGAAAGCTCTCTATAAGGTAGTTGAAGAATATCCTAACGCAGATTATTATGTTCCTGTCATGAAACAAACTGAAGTAGAACGTATGTTTTTAGGTAAATATATCAAAGAATCTGTGATACTCAAAGCTTATAAACTTAAATAATTTCAAGCAACTATGAATATTGTTGGAGACGATTCTGTCTCCAACTTTTTTACTTGATACTATATGAAAAATTTTTTTTATTTTCTTGTTTTGTGTTTGGCTTTCTCGTCTTGTAACAGAGATGATGAGTCAGACGTGGTTATCATCGCAAAAACAATAAAACATCAATGGTATTATAATGCTGGTGAGAAAATCATTTTTGAGATAGAATCATTTGCAAATGAAGGTTACATCACTTCAATTAATATTACTTCAGTAACTTCTTATGGAATAATGTCATTGCTTGACACTATTGTCGATAGTGAAAAAGCTAGTTTCTTATATCAATACGATGTCCCACAATTTGATAGTGATACTACAATTGTGAAATTCTATTTCGAAGCATATTGTTCTACGGGAAATCATTCAAAAATGGCGAAAACTCATAAAGTTATTGGTGATATTAATCTTAATCCGGCAGAATATACCATGTTTGCTTCTTATAAAAATGAAAAAAACGGCTTCAGTATTTCCAAAAATGAGATTATAGATTGTGAAACTACTGATAGTACATGTATAGATTTATACGATTATTCTAATGACTCTAGTTTGATTCTTAGCAGAGAATGGCGTAGCATGACTGGTCTTCAGTTTGCCCGTTTCAATGATTTCGATTTTGAAAATGCAAATTATTCGTCTGTAACAAACGCTTATTCTAACTCAAACAAGATGTCCAAACTTTTAAATGTGAGTAACGAGGACATCATTTTGGTCGGAAAAGAAAACGCATTAGGAGTTCTAAAAGTCATCAATGTTTTTGACGAAGCCGACCCAATGCAAGACAGATATTATTTTGTGTTTAAAGGAATCTAAGAATATAGCTGAAATCCGAGATATTGAGAATATATGACTTGTCCTAAAATAAGTTTACGTAAAAAGTAAAGTTATGTCAGGACAAGTCATATTTTTTTAAGCCTGAAAATGTTAATAATTTTTATATAAAATTAACTTGATAAACGGGATTTCCCATTGTATATTTGTAACGTTAATTTCAAATCCAAAAGATATGAAAACTTCAGATTTTACAGCATTGTCGTCATATAACGACATTCACAGCAAAAGGTTGAACACCATCATTATGAAAGAAGAAAAAGAATACATTGAAAAACAGGAAATCCTCGATGCGATTCGTGAGGGTCTTTTAGAGATTAAGAAGCGTCGTGAAAGTGGTAGTGATGGTGTAACGCTTCAACAATTAATCGATGAATTATAAGATTATTCTCCGGGATTGATTTGGGTAATGGTTTGCGTAAAGTACGGATGTTGCCTACTATTCAAATAAACCGTAACTTTGCAACATTCTAATAATTATAAATTGTTAATTGTAAACTGTTAATTGTTAATTGAGTTATGGTTACAGCAATAGAAATTATAGCGAATATATTAATAATCGTTTTTGCGATGATAATTCTGACAGCAATCATCGCTTTAGTATCTTTTATCGCGTTTCTTTTCGGCAAGAAATTCAAGACATTTTTCAAGAAAGGATTATGGTTTCTGTTCATCGCTCCCCTACTCTGGTGCTACGGTTCTCTTATCGAGAGAAATCAATGTCAGGTTAAAGAGATAAATATCGAAAGCGAGAAGATTCCGGCTTCCTTCAATGATTATAAGATAGTCCAGATTTCAGACTTACATCTTCGTTCCTTCAAAAACAGAGAAAAGACCTTACAGAAATTTGTCGATGAGATTAACAATCAGGATGCCGATATCGTTGTCTTTACCGGAGACTTGGTTTCTTACGGACCTTGGGAGTTAGATGCTTTAGACACAATACTTTCCAAGATAAAGGCGAGAGACGGAGTATATTCCGTTTTAGGCAATCACGACTACAGCGCGTACAGCAACTTCGCAGATTCCATTCAATGGAAATATGTCGAGGAGTTAAAAATACGACAAAGAGATATGGGCTGGAACTTACTCCTTGACGAGAACGTAAATCTTGTTCGTGATAAAGACACAATATCTTTAATAGGTGTTGAAAACATCTCGACGCACAGAGCCTTTCTTTCATACGGCAATCTTCAAAAGGCGATGCAAGACGCAAATGGTTCATACAAAATACTTTTAAGTCACGACCCGACACATTGGGAGTTGGAAGTCAAGGATAATCCAGAAATCGACCTGATGCTTTCAGGTCACACCCACGCAATGCAGTTCTCCATTTTCGGATGGTCGCCATCGTCATTCATTTTCAAGGAAGTAGCGGGATTGTTCCGACACGAGAATCAATATTTGTACGTCAACATCGGATTGGGAGAGACTGTAATGAAAGCGAGGATTGGAACCAAGCCGGAGATTACTGTGATTTGTCTCCACGGATAGAGAGTATCTCTCAGATATTTAGATTAATAAAACTGTGCGTCTTTACTTGAGAGACGCTCTACATTAATTGTAAATTGTAAATTGTTAATTTTCAATTATCAACTTATAAAGGCTTCTGCAGTCTTTGCCGAATGTCATTCTCGAGTCGATGAATTGATAATAGACCACGCCGTCATAAACTTGAATATTCTCCGGGAAATAATGGTCGTCAAGGATGTATGTATCGATTATATTTCCTGTCTCCAAATCTATTTTCTTCAATGTCACAGTGCCGCTGCTGATAAATTGAGCATAACATTCTTTTCTCGCCTTGTCGTAAATCAGTTTCTTATCCCAAGGATTGTCGAGAGCGTCGCGTCGGGCGTATTTGCTTTTCAAATGAAAACTTATTTCAGTCTTGCCGAGATATTTACCTTCTTCATCATATTTATATATATAATCTTTCTGGAAGTCAAAGATATAAATCTTATTATCCACATTCAACAAAGGAACGTAAATCTCCTGCAACATAACACGTTTCAGCATATCAGCCTCAAAAGATTCCCATTCAAAAGGTTTTTCGTAAGGATTAGAAAACTCACTCTTACCAGGTTCGAGAGCTCTCCTCAAACGAATCTCATCCATTCGCCAGTTTTTCGCCATCTCTCGAGAAGAACCGTAAACATCACAAAGTACTTCCGTCTTGCCTGTATTTCTATTCGTTGAGAAATAAACAACCTCCTGACCGGAGTATAATTTCTTCTTAGTAACAATGATACTATCAGTCAGCGCATCAATGCTTTTAAACGTTGACTGATGTTTTTCTAAAGTAACGCCGTAAAACAGCTGAAGATTATCTTTCTCAGAATGAATCTGGAAAGCCGAATCCAACGACATGAGATGCGTGTTGCCGAAGATGTCACGATAAAGGATCTCACGATAAAGGATGTCAAGTTTCTTGTCGATTTCCTTAATTGAAATCGTATCTTGTTCAAAGCTAAGATGTAAGAGATAAGACTTTTGTCCATCGCTTGTCACCGCCATAATCCCCTTCTCATCAACGTAATAATCGAGCACCCAGATTTCCTTGTTTTCGTAAGCGAGCTGAGGTTTATTCTCAACTATTTCAACTTCCGGCAAAAGATTATATCTTTCTTCCAACGTCATTATCATGATGAATTTGTTAAACTCAGTCTCATACAAATCCGTCTCCGCTATCTTGACGACTTTCTGCTCAAAGCTGATATGAGAAAAAATTATCGTATCTTTAAGATAAGCCGTAATCCAGGTTATTCCTTCCTGATTCGTAATACCGATGAGCTTATTATTTGAATTATAAATCGCGACGTCTTTCAAGACATTGCCCGAATTATCGGAAACGATAACCTCAATTGTTACAGGATATTCTTTTTTCTGCTGGGAGAAACTGAGCGTGCTTGTTATCAAAAACAATGTTATTAAAAGTAGTTTTTTCATGATGTTTTATTTTTTTGCTGTGAGCTATGGGCTGTGAGCAGCGAGCTTTTCTGAAAGGCTCATTGCTCTTAGCTCGAAGCTCATAGCAAAGTTACACATTCCATCCTAATTTGTCAAGAAAAAAATCTATGCGTTTTTATGCATATATTTCTTAAGAGTATTGAAAATCGACCAATTAGATTTTTTGAGATATAAGATATTTTAATGTCAACGATCAACGGACTTTTTCCAGGGATTTGTCTCCACGGATCTTCAGCCTTTCTCTAATGATTCTGGCTCCACGGATAGCGGGTATCTGCACGGATTTAGATATTGTTATAGTTTATAGTCATAGTTACAAAGATATTGTATGAGAACAAGTATGCTGATATCGATTTTATAGACAATCTGTTTCTTAAAGATTTTTTCATTCTTCAACAATGATAATTTCTTCAAGCAGTTCTTTCTCATACCTTCTGCGGTTTCTTTCCAATTTGCGATGGAGTCGTTCTTTTTTGTTGAAACGGTCGTAAAATTTCTTGATGGGATTATATAACACAAAATGCCAGCCTCTTATCCTAGGCAAATCCTTGGTTTTATTGTAATAATAATTCTGAATATTGATGTCGATTTCAGTTTCTTTCAGGACATGTTCCGGCAATGTAATGGGAATCCGACTTATGATTTCTTCTACCTGATGATTATCCAAATAAGGAAAGACATCAACTTCTTGCAACATGAGAGTATCTCTTTCCATCAAGATTTCAAAATTATTTGCGTCTATAGCATCGTAACTGACGGCAATTATTTTTGTAACGAAGCCAACACTGCTGATTCTCAATGTGTCATTTTTTCTTATTGGTATTTGAAACTTCCCGTCGAAGTCAGATGTAGTTCCGTAATGAGACAACTCGCTTAATATATGAACATTAGGAATTGGCGAAAGACTGTCGGCACAAACAACTTTTCCTTTTAACGGGAAATATCTGTTCTGAGCATGAAGTGAGATGCAACAAGAAAGAAATAATGTTATCAGAAAAAGTTTTTTCATTTTTTTATTTTAACAGAGAACGGACTTTCTTTCAGTTTAGTGTTTAAAGTTTAAAGTAGTTTTATAGTTGAGAGTTTTTAAGTTTTATAGTTTATCTAAATCCAACCTTAAACCTTAAGCATTAAACCTTAAACCAAATTTACAATTCAATCCTTTCAATATACGACTCAAATTCTTTCAGCGCGTTCTTTTTCTTAGTCACGGCATAAAGATTTCCTTTGTAGATTATAATCTTCTCAGAAATCCAACTATCAGCATTTGCCACTGATTTTGTCTTTCCCGCATTAGTATCAATTTCATTTACCGCTGTGCCGAATATCGTATAGAATTTTCCGAATGCCTTATCCTTATAAATCTTATAACGCCAGAAATCTTCTTCCGTCGGATATACAATCTCACATTCATGAAGCAGATTCATGCCTTCATCATATTGTTGAATCTTGCCGTTGAAATGGTCGAAATAATATAAAGTATTGTCAATTACATCAAGATGATTATCTTTTGTATGATACCAAGTTAGCTGAACGAATCTCTCCCAGTCTTCTGACGAAGGTGAACCGCCAAGCATTGGATGGTCTATATGCCATTGTTTCTCAACCTTAATATCTCTATAAGTCTTCATGTCATTCACGACAAACATCATCTCCTTTTCCTTCGTTTCTTTTCCAATCCTAAAGAAGTTGGAGATATAACCATCCATCTGCAACTCATTGAAATAAATATATTTATCTGTAAAGAAGATAATATTCCTCAACACCTTATTATAACGTTCCTTCTCGGCAGGAAACATCAGTTCGTAAGATGAATTCATTTTTACCACTTGATAAACGGAATCTTTTCCTATCAGCTGACAACTTTCAGTACAATCCACTATTATCTTTTCAGGCTCAATATGATTAGGAACATTAATTGTATCTATCGGATCTAACCATAAATCTTGAACTAAAATCCTACATTCTTTTAATGTATTGCCTTTTCTTTGAAGAATAAAGACCTTATCGTCATAAATCTCGAAGTCGAACATCACATAATTAGGTTCGCTGTAACGTTTTATCTTATCTACACTTACGCTGACAGCATCCAACATATAATACGTTTCCTTCATCTTGAAGTTAAGATATATAGTATCGCGATTCGGAATCACGCTAACCAAAGTATCTTCATAACCGATACAAGAAAACAGCAAACCGACTTGCTTTTCAGTCTTAGGCAACGCCATCATGAAATCGCCATTGCTGTCAGAACTTACTCCGAAGCTTGTATTAATAATAGAGATGTTCACATTCTTCTCTCCGACATTTCCTTTAACGACGGAATAGTTTTTCTCCTGCGCAAGAAGCGTCATTACGCAGAAGATAATTGTGATTGTTAGTAGTAATTTTTTCATAATGTGTTATTTTTACAGTCAACAGACTTCATCCACAAAAACTTCTCAAAGTTAAATCAATTATCAAACTATGTCAAGAAAAAAATCTATGCGTTTTTATGCATATAGTGTTTTTTATTTAAAGTACTGATAAACAGTTTCTATTTTTTGTAGGAAAATGAATTCTGTAGATTTTGATAGCTAAAATAACCTCTGTTTCTTAATAATTATTAACTTTATTTTACTTGTATTATTAAAATAGAATTTATACTTTTGCAGTGAGAACAAAAAATTAAAATTTATGGAAAACAATCCCACTCACAATGAATTACAAAGGATAGATTCTTTGTACGAAAAAGTTTCAGCACTTATTGAGCAAGCGAGAAAGAAAGCTTCAAAAAGCATTAAAGATATTATCCGAGAAACTAACACACGAATATGGCAGCGGATGGTCGGTAGAAACACTAACTCTTTGCAGGAAATTCTTCAATGTATATTCTAAAATCGTAAACGGTGTTTACGAAATTGAGGATTCAAATAGTAAAGCTACAATATACGCGAACTTCAATCTATCTTGGTCACATTACCTTATTTTAATGAGAATAGAAAATGAAGAAGAACGACATTTTTATGAAATAGAATCATTTAATCAAAACTGGAGCGTAAGACAATTACAACGACAAGTCTCGAGCAGTCTGTTTGAACGATTGGCTCTTAGTCGCGATAAAAATGAAGTCATGAGATTGGCAAATGAAGGGCAAATCTTAGAAAAGCCATCAGACATACTAAAGAACCCCCTCACACTAGAATTTCTAGGACTCAGACCAGAATCATCATATTCAGAAAGTAAACTAGAAGAAGTTATAATAAACAAATTACAAATGTTTTTATTGGAGTTGGGGAAAGGTTTTCTTTTTGAGTCAAGACAAAAACGTTTCACTTTTGACGAAGATAATTTCTACGTTGATTTGGTATTTTACAATAGACTACTTCAATGCTATGTATTGATAGATTTAAAGACTGACAAAATAAGTCACCAAGATTTAGGACAGATGCAGATGTATGTTAATTATTTCGATAGATTTGTAAAACAAGATTTTGAGAAACCCACAATTGGAATTCTTCTGTGCAAAACAAAAAACGACTCCTTAGTCGAGTTAACATTGCCAAAAGAAGCAAATATATACGCACAGGAATATGCTTTATGCCTTCCAGATAAGAAAATTTTGAAAGAAAAAGTAAAAGAATGGATTTCAGAATTTGAAGAGAACAACATATAGTTTTTTGAAGAGTTCTGGAGAAATTAAATATCGGATTATTTGGTTATTAAATCCCTTCAATTTCATAATAATTATTAACTATATTTTACTTGTATTATCAAAAATATAGTCATCCTGATATATGATTTTCCATACATAATGGGTAAGTAAAATTAGATAAAAAAATTGAATAGAACCTGAATTTCTGCACAAAATCAGGTGTAATCTTTTATCGATTTTTTCTTCCATAAACGTCAAATCTTTTTTTTATTCTTCGTAAAATATTTCGTAAATTTGTCGTTGAATTAATAGCCTTGTGCTATGAGCTTTGAGCCACGAGCCACACTGAAAATCCTCGACTTGTGACTTTCAGTTCAATACAGAAAAACAACAACAAATTAAAATTGAAAATGAGCAATTTAAGTAAATTTAGAAGATTATTTTTTATTGGAATCATCGGTTTGTCGTTGACATCGTGTCAGGAGAAAGTAGCACCACAGAAGCGTGCTGAGACAATCCACAAGACTCTGACAGTAGAGAAAAGCAATCAGGTTTTGAGAAGCGGATTCGCAGCCACCATCAACGGATGCCAGACAGTCGAGGTTCGTCCGCAGGTCAGCGGCATGATTACCGACATCCGTATCAACGAAGGCGACTTCGTACGTAAAGACTCTACCCTTTTCGTCATCGACCAGACTCCATACAAAGCAGCATACGAAATAGCGTCAGCCAACGTGATGAGCGCGGAGGCAAATCTCTCGACAGCTCAACTCGTTCTTGAAAGCAGCAAGGAACTTCTTGAACAAGATGTAGTATCAGAATTTGAGCTTATGACAGCGCAAAACAATCTCGCCGAGGCAGAAGCGAAATTGGCATTGGCGAAAGCCGAGATGAACAGCGCATACAACAACCTCTCTTATACAATGGTGAAATCTCCTGTCAACGGCGTCGCTTCCATGATACCTTATCGTGTCGGCGCTTTGGTCAACAGCAGCATAAGCCAGCCTTTGGTAACAGTTTCCGACGACAGCAAGATTTTCGCTTATTTCTCGATGGCGGAGAATCAGATGCTCGACATGATCCAAGAATATGGTTCTTTGAAAGCTGCCATCAAAGACATGCCTGAAGTAGAATTGGTAATGAGCAACGGCAAGACATACAAACATAAAGGCAAGATCAATGCTGTGAGTGGAACCATCAGCGCGAGTACAGGTGCCGTGAGTTTCCGTGCGGTATTCCCGAATCCTGAACGTCTCTTGCGCGACGGCGGCAGCGGAACTGTCATAATACCTACAGAACATGAAGACTGCATCGTAATACCACAGACAGCCACCTTTGAATTACAAGAAAAAATCTTCGTATATAAAGTCATCGATGGAAAGGCGCATTCAGCAGCGATTACCGTCATGCCTCGTAACAACGGCGTTGATTATATAGTAGAAAGCGGTCTCGAAGTCGGCGACGTCATCATAGCAGAAGGCGCAGGTCTCGTGAGAGAAGGAGCCACAATCAAGACTGCTGAAACAGCCAACAGCCAACAGCCAATAGTCAATAGTCAAAATAACAACGGAGGTAATTGATTATGATTAGAACATTCATCGACCGTCCTATCTTCGCAGGTGTCATCTCTGTGATAATAGTTCTCTTAGGTCTCATCTGCCTCGTCGGTCTTCCTGTAGAGCAATATCCGGAAATCGCGCCTCCTACAGTAAGTGTCTCAGCGAATTACGCAGGTGCTAATGCCGAGACAGTGCAGAACAGCGTCGTCGTTCCATTGGAAGAAGCCATCAACGGCGTGGAAAATATGATGTACATGACATCATCAGCCAACAACAATGGCTCTGCTAACATTCAGATTTATTTTCGTCAAGGAACAAATCCCGACATGGCGACTGTCAACGTGCAGAATCGTATCGCCTCCGCTCAAGGTCTGTTGCCTGCCGAGGTAACACGTAGCGGCGTCACCGTACGTAAAAGACAGACAAGCCGCATCAAGGCACTCGCTGTATATAGTCCCGACGATTCTTTCGACGAGAGATTCATCAGCAATTATTTAAAAATAAATATCGAGCCTCGATTATCACGTATCGCCGGTGTCGGTGAAGTCGATGTCAGAGGAGCCGACTACTCGCTTCGTATCTGGCTCGACCCTGCCAAAATGGCGAAATATTCTTTGGTACCTTCCGACATCTCAGCAGTCCTCGCGGAACAAAACTTGGAAGCAGCGACAGGTACACTCGGCGCCGACTCAGAAAATACTTTCCGTTACACATTAAAATATAGAGGTCGCTACGACAAAGAAGAAGACTACGCCAACATGGTGATTCGTGCCGACAGCGACGGAACATTATTGAGACTCAAAGATATAGGAACAGTAGAATTAGGTTCAAGAAGTTATGACTATATCGGTAAGGTCAACGGACATCCAGGAACGACATTGATGATTTCACAGACATCAGGTTCTAACGCCAACGAAATCATCGAAGCCATCGACAAAGAAGTCGAAGAGATCAGAAAATCTTTGCCAAGAGGCATCGAAATCGTTGACTTGATGAGTACCAAAGACTTTTTAGACGCTTCTATTGCTAACGTAATCGAGACACTTGTCTTGGCTGTCATCTTGGTTATCTTGATAGTTTACATATTCTTACAAAGTTTCCGTTCCACCTTCATTCCAGCCATCGCCATCGTCGTCTCTCTTGTTGGAACATTCGCATTCTTGATGGTTGCAGGATTCAGTCTCAACATGATCACACTCTTCGCCTTGGTGCTCGTCATCGGTACTGTCGTTGACAACGCCATCGTTGTGGTGGAAGCGGTACAAGCCAAATTCGACGCAGGATATACATCTCCATATAAAGCCACCATCGACGCAATGCAAGGCATCTCCAATGCTTTGATTGCTACTACATTCGTCTTTATGGCAGTGTTTATTCCAGTATGTTTTATGGGCGGAACGACAGGTACATTCTACACGCAGTTCGGTCTCACGATGGCTGTTGCCGTAGGTATCTCGCTCATCAACTCCATCACCTTAAGTCCGGCATTATGCGCATTATTGATGCAGCCTTACGTCATCAGAGAAGACGGAAGCATGTCGTTCTCAACACGTTTCCACTTCGCCTTCGACGCAGGTTTCAAAGCTGTCGTCAATAAATATAAAAAAGGTGTTCTCTTCATGTTCAAAAACAAATGGTTGTCGGTGATACTCGTCATCGCTGCTGTCGGCGGACTTTTCTACATGCTCGAAAACACCAAGACAGGTCTCGTTCCTAAAGAAGACATGGGTTCTATCAACGTTGACGTACAGACACCTCCTGGAACTAACTTAGGAGAGACAGTTCGCGTCATGGAACTTATAGCTTCAAGAATAGAAGAGATACCTCAGATAGAATCATATTCCTACACAACAGGTTACGGTATGATGAGTGGCGTAGGACCTTCATGCGGAGGTTTCACCATTCGTCTTAAACCTTGGGAAGAACGTACTGAAGTACAAGACAATATCGACTTTGTAATGGAAGATATTTATGCCAAGACATCAGACATCACTTCAGCGAAGATCATCGTCTTCACTCGTGGTATGATTCCAGGCTACGGAGCAAGTAGCGGTTTTGAAGTTCACATCCAAGACCAGAAAGGCGGCACTTTGGAAGACTTGCAGAAGATCACCAACGACATCATCGCCGCTCTCAACGAAAGACCGGAGATAGGAAGAGCGTCAACGTCTTTCGACACAAAATATCCTCAATATCTCTTGGAAGTCGATGCTGCGAGATGCAAGCGTAACGGCGTTTCTCCAGGCGATGTCCTTAACGTGATGGCAGGTTACGTTGGCGGAAGTTACGCATCAAACATGAACAGATTCTCAAAACTTTATCGTGTCATGATACAAGCTTCGGCGGAACATCGTCTCGATACGGAATCGCTCAACAATATGTTTGTACGTAACAAAAACGGCGAGATGTCGCCTATCGGACAATACGTCACATTGACAAGAGTTTACGGACCGCAAGCAATTTCAAGATTCAACCTTTTCTCTTCAATACAAATCAACGGACAAGCAGCAAACGGTTATTCTTCCGGTGAAGCTATTCAAGCTGTGAGAGAAGTGACAGACGAATATCTGCCAGCAGGTTACGGATATGAATTCGGAGGCATGTCGAGAGAAGAAGCATCGTCGAGCAGCTCGACAGCGATAATATTTGTGATATGTATCGTATTCATTTACTTGATACTTTGCGCTCTGTATGAAAGCATCTTCATCCCTATCGTCGTTATCCTGTCGGTGCCATTCGGTCTCGCAGGCAGTTTCTTATTCGCTAATATGTTCGGATTGGAAAACAACATCTACCTGCAAATCGGACTTTTGATGTTAATAGGATTGTTGGCAAAGACAGCAATTTTGATTACAGAATACGCTTCAGCGAGAAGAGCAGCAGGCATGTCGATACCGATGGCAGCGATGTCGGCAGCGAAGGCAAGATTAAGAGCAATCCTAATGACATCATTGACGATGATTTTCGGTATGCTGCCTATGATGTTTGCGACGGGTGTAGGAGCTAACGGTAACATTTCCATTGGTGTTGGTACAGTCGGCGGTATGCTCATCGGAACGATAGCGTTGTTGTTCGTCGTTCCAGTTTTATTCATCATCTTCCAAAATATCGAAGAAAAAGTAATGCCCAAAAGAAATAAAGAAATTGAACAATGAGAAAGATATTAATACCTATAATATTATTGCTGACAATCGTCACGATGAACAGCTGCGCTCTATATAAAGATTACGAGCGTCAAGAGATTGATTTCGTCGATAGTCTTTATAATAGAATACCTACTGCTGACGATTATGAATCAATAGCATCGCTTACATGGAAAGAATTATTCAGAGACACGTTACTTCAGAATCTTATCGAGTTAGGATTGGAGAATAATACAGACTTAGAAATAGCACGTCTGAAAGTAGAGCAAGCAGAAGCGACATTAAAGACTTCAAAATTAGCTTTTTATCCAGACGTATCATTTTCGGCACAGGCAGGCGTAAATCAGAACGGATTTAATTACAGCCTCACTCCTACCGCATCATGGGAAATCGACGCTTTCGGAAGATTGCATAATACCAAGAAAGGAGCACAAGCCGCATTGGAAGCGACAAAATCATATCAGCAAGCAGTTCAGACACAACTTGTAGCGACGATAGCAGACTCATATTTCACGCTACTCATGCTCGATGAACAATTGGAGATAAGCAAGAGAACGCAGAAGACATGGGAAGAAAACATCAGGACATTAGAAGCATTGAAGAGAGCCGGCAAGACCAACGAAGCCGCTGTACTTCAAGCGAAAGCCAATAAGGTAAATGTTGAAGCCTCCATCTTGACATTAAAGAAACAGATCATAGAACAAGAAAATTCATTGTCGGCACTCTTAGGTCTCGTGCCACAGGAATTAGAGCGCAACGAGTTATCGGAGCAAATCTTCCCCGACACATTATTGATGGGACTTCCATTGTCGAGTCTCGTCAACCGTCCTGATGTACGACAAGCGGAATATAAGTTAGTCGAGGCGTTTTATGCCACAAACGTAGCACGTTCCTATTTTTATCCTACCATAACTTTAAGTGGCAGCGGTGGCTGGAGTGGCGTCAGCGGCAATCCCGGCGACTGGATTTTCAATGCAGTAGGTTCATTGATGCAGCCAATCTTCAATCAAGGAAAGAACAAGGCGAGGATGAAGATTAGCGAGTCGCAACGACAAGAAGCGTTATTAAACTTCAAGCAGACCTTGTTAGATGCAGGCACTGAAGCCAACAACGCCTTGATTTCGTGGCAGACAGCACGCAAGAGATTAGACAGCGACAAGTTGCAAATAGTGTATCTGAAGGGAGCCGTCTTGAACACGCAGCTTTTGATGAAAAACGGACAAGCCGATTATTTGGAAGTGCTGACGGCACAGAAAAACCTGTTGCAAGCCGAGCTTACCGAGACCAACGACAGATACTTAGAGATACAAAGTGTGATAATGTTGTATCATGCACTTGGAGGAGGTCTTGATTAATTAGGAATTAGGAATTAGGAATTAGGAATTAGGAATTGTTTTCTAACTCCTTGTTTTTTTTGACAGAGTCCTGAAAGGACGAAAGATTACAGGCAGGTAGTGAAGCGAAGCGTAAACCCTGCCATAAATGTGAGGATGATTTCCATAGTGCCGAAGGTACGGCAGAGATTGTTCATAACTTGATTATTTTTCCAAAAAAAAGATTCTAAAAAATAATTTTCAACACTAATATCTTTATCAGAAATTATTTCCTAAATTTGAGAAACGTAACAAAACTGTTTTTCAATAAAATTCATTGTGGTTATGAGCGATATAGAGAATATAAATGAGAACCTTTTTAAAAAATGGATGAATAATAAGAATTACACTCCAAATACCATAAATCAATATTGTCTTTCATTAAATTAACGTGAGTTCGATATAAGCAACTAACATATAATCAATCAATAATCTTTATCAGGAGAATTATAACCCTGAAAGGGTGACGGATAATAGGCAGGCAATGCCCTAATTCTTTTCAACAAAAAAAAGTTTTATCGGACAGTATTAATTTAAAACAAATAGATTTTATCCAAATCTACTTCCATATCATTCAAACGAGGTTCTGTATTCTCGAGGTGATAGTCCGGTGACTCTCTTGAAATATTTTCCGAAGACCGACTGCGACGGAAAATGCAGCTCGTCGCTGATTTGCTGTATCGTCATCGTGGTAGAGATGAGCAGCGCCTTGCTTTCCTCAATGACATATTCCTCAATGACTTCCGATGCCGTCTTGCCTATTTTGTCTTTAACAATCTGAGAGAGATACTTCGGCGTGATACAAAGTCTGTCGGCATAAAAAGCCACATCTCTCTGTTCCTTGTAATTATGCGACAACACATCAATAAATTCGGAGCATATAGACTCCTGACGCGACGCCACCTTATTATTATTCATGACACCTTGGCGCACCGCACAATAACCATAAAACATCGAAAGCGTGAGATGTCGTGCCGATTCCAAAGCCAACTCACGATGAGGCGAGCGCATCAGGTTAAGAAGCAAGTCATAAAAGAAATCAAAGGCTATCGTATCGTTGTCTATAAAAATAACTGGGTTACTAACTATTGTATTATAAATCGGTTTATAATTTCCGAAATTGGTAAATAAGGAATCAGAGAAGCTACGCGACATGACAATTGCCTTACTGATCAAATCGTCAGATGACTCGAGAGGCTGATAAACGCTGTCGTTCACCACAATGATGACACAAGGTGCGACTATATTATACTCCACCATATTGATTCTCGTCCTCGTCGTTCCCTTCTTATAGATAATCGCCATTGTCATATCAACTTTAAAAGGTTCAGTATGCGACTTCTGAATATTAGAACTATTCGCATTATCGACAAGCATGACATCAGTCCCGATTCTATGGTCTGGAGGTATTGAATCGTTGAGACGTTCTCTCCATTTCAGATAAGGTATTTTCTTCATAAAAATATTTTTCGCAAAAGTATGAAATCAAATCAAATATTTTTCCAATAAAAATACAAAATAAGAATTATATACCAATTTTTATGAAATAATGGAAAATTTCACCTTTATAATCGTGATACTTTTGCAAAGTGAAAATTAAAGAATAATAACCTTATAAAAATTAACAAATCATGAAGAAAGCAAAAATTTTAATCGTTGCAGCCATCTTAATGGCATTAGGAAATTCATTAAACGCACAGTCGGTTAAAGAAGTCAAGAATCTCAACTACGACAAAGGTTACAACTTTGACATTGAATTGTCTTGTTCGATTCCATCTGTTTGGGAATTCAGCAGTTCACACGGTTACAGCTTCGGTAACGGATTATACGTTGGTGGCGGTGCTGGTTTCTTCGCAGAGTTCTTACCAGACTACAACTCCACTCCTACCTATTACATACCTGTATTCGCACATGCTAAATACAATTTCTGCAACACCTTGGCAAGTCCTTTCATAATGCTTAAGGCAGGAGTAAACTTCGATGTCTGCAACACAGGAATGAACATCGACATCAATCCTGCAATAGGATTAGACATCGACAGATATTCAATAATCTTCGGATACGAAATGATGAACGGCGTTTGGAAGCACTGCGAAGGAACAAGTAATCATTACTTTAAAGCGGGAATCGGAATCACAATTTAATATCTCTCGCAAAGACGCAGAGGGAACACAGAGATTTTGTTTTATTTAGCAGCCAGAGCGTTAGGGATTGAAGCGGCATCCTTTTGGAGCGTAGCGGAAAAAGATATAGCGGAAAGCCCGACGGCGTAGCCGGAACGCCCAAAATAAAAAATTAAAAAATAAAAATAATACATCATGGCGGAGTACAAATTAAAGAAGACAAAGATTGAGGAGAAAGTCGTTGGCACTTACAAAAAGATTGAAGACGGTGTGGTTAGCGGATATAAAAATATTGAAGAAAAGGTCGTTGACATTTATAAAACCATTGAAGACAAATTCGTCGAGAAATTTCTTGACAAAGGATAAACAATTAACAATTAACAATTTACAAATCATGAAGAAATTAGGGAAAATATTAGTAAGCGCAACATTATTGGTCGGTGGTATTATCAATTCTGCCAATGCGCAGTCTGTCGATGACGGAAAGAAAGACAATTTTTTCAAGAGAGCATTTCGTGACATGAAAGAAAGTGCCAAGTTACAGCGTCAGATCGACAAGGCGAATTATCAGGCTACCAAATTAGAGTCGAAAGCCTTTTATCAGGAGCAGAAAAGGAAATCCAATCCGTCGGTCAGGACCGCTGCCATGAGAGAAGAGCAGCTCAAAGAGTTGGAAACTGCCAACAAAAGAGTCGAAGACGCCAAGAAAAAATTAGACGAGGTTAAAAAATAATAAAAAATAAAGGTGATGAGCAATAGATTATATCATGTTACAGGTGCGGCAGGATTATCGTCTTTTGTTATCATTTTTTAAGTCTAAATAATTGACAATCAAATAGAGGCGCGGCATTGATCTAACCAAAGTCACGTCTCTATTTTTAGTCTTTTGTCAATTACAATATATTTCTCATTTTCTCAGTTTTTATAATTATCAGATTCCAGAACCATTTCCATCGGATAATTCGTCGTTATCACTTTTATAAAATATTTTTTTCCTATGAAAAGCTTCGGGATCTCACATTTCATTGACCCGCTCACATCCGTAGTCTTCCTTCCTATCTCGACATAATTTTCAAAATTCTCATCTAAAGAAATCTGAACTATAACTTCATTAGCAGGAAGATTAAGATTAGGATTCGACATTGTTCCTTTTATATCATATTCAATTTCAATCTCATCAATTGTTAATTGTTCATTGTTAATTGTACATTGTAAAGTAGGATTATATACAAGATGTAAATCATCGACAAACATCTCATCGCTGGCATCACCGTCACCCGGATATTTGTTAGTCGTGAAAGAAGTAAGGATATAACGAGGCTCCTTACATAAATCAGGATAATGTATAAAAGGCAAACTAATTCGTTTCCAAATCATTTCATTTTTTGAAGCTGTTCGAGGAAACTCATATTCTACTTGAGCGCAAATCATTTCGTAAGGTTCCCAGCCTCCTGTAAAACATACAAAATCTGCATCACCATGAACATAACTCATTATTCTTCCATAAGATTCGATATTTTTTGTCCTCAGACAGATCCAGACAGTAAGAGAATCCGGTATTCTGCTTATCTCCGTACAAAATTCCGAATTACGTTTGGTGTAATTATTATTATTCTTTCCTGCAGGGAACATACTGCCTGCATTAAGACGACCGTTTGTGATATTACCATTCGCCGTTATTCCCACTATCGACCTTGAAAAAATACGCGCCGAGCATTGACCTTTACTCTCCGGGCGAACAGCATTATGACGTTCAACCTGCTGCATCAGCAGATAGTGAAATGGACCCGTTGAAGTCTTGAAAGAATGCCAGCTGTCAGGTTCCTCATTTTTTGTTCCTATATTATTCCATCGTTCGAAATCTGAATTTGGAATCTGAATATAATCAGAGTTCTGCGCCTTCATTCCAAAGGTAAGAAACAAAAATAATATGAAAAGGTATTTATTCATAGTCCACTTACAAAAATACAAATTTATTTTATAATTATTTAACTTAACCTTTACTTCGTTATTTTGTTTGATGTAGAAAAAACGAAATTATGAAAAAACGTCAACAAGTCAATAAGTCAACAAGACAACAAGTATCGTCTAATCCATTAGACTTTATATTTTTGTCTTTAGTCATAATATTTCTATTTCCAACAAATATTTTTGCTCAAAAGGACATCGAACTCGACATTGCTGTTCCTGAAAAATGGCAAATCGATTCTATATATCTGACAAACAACATCATTTATAACGAGTGGTGGCATAAGTTCAACGACCCGACTCTCGATTCTTTGATGACAGTCGCTTTAAATAACAACTATAGTTTGCAAGCCGTAGAGAACACTCTCGAGAAATCATATCTTGCGTTACAGAAATCGAAAGGAGCCTTCTACCCTACCGTCGGCATTGACGCACAGTATAATCTCGCTGAAAGCAGCCTGAACTATTATGAAGAAACAAGCAGTGATGCAAATCGTACAAATGGATATATTAACGCAGGATTAAATACAAACTGGGAAATCGATGTCTTTGGCAAGAACAGGAATTACGTAAAATCGAACAAAAGTTCATATCTTGCGACAAAAGCTTCTTATCAAGATGCAATAATGAATCTATGCGAACAAGTAGCGACAGTTTATTTCAACCTACGTTCTTATCAGCAGCAACTTATCGTAGCTAACCAGAATATCGAGTCGGAGAAAAATATCTTAGACATCACCATAGCCCGTTATGAATCCGGTTTAGGGACACAGTTAGATGTCTCACAGGCGAAATCAGTTTATTACAACACTCTCGCCACAATTCCACGTCTTGATGCTTACATAACGCAATGTATCAATCAGTTGGCAGTCTTATTAGGAACATATCCATCTACTTTAAAAGACAGTCTCAACGACGTAAGCGAACTTCCGAGCATCAGACATATCGTCAATGTAGGTATTCCTATGGAAGTCATCAGACGACGTCCTGATGTGCGGCAAGCGGAGTATCAGATTGAATCACAAGCGGCTCTCATCGGTGCAGCAAAGGCAGATTATTACCCGAAATTCTCCATCAACGGCAGTTTCGGATTCTTATCTCACGACATCGACAAATTCATTGACAGCGAGAGCCGTATGTTCAGCTTCACCCCTACCATCACATGGAATCTCTTCTCCGGATTACAGACTCGCAAGAACGTTAAGATTGCCGAGATAGAATTGATGGAAAATATCGACAATTATAACAATGTAGTGCTTAGCGCGATACAAGAAGTCGAGACAGAGATGAGCAATTACGCCAACGCATTGAAAACTATCGAGATGGGACAACAAGTAGTGGAACAAGGTAACAAGACTCTTGAACTTTCCATCGACTTATATAAAAGAGGATTAGGTACTTTCACCAACGTCCTTGACGCTCAGCGTACCGTTCTCTCCGATCAGAATTATCTCGTAAATGCATGGAACTCAGCTTTATTAGCATTGGTAAGATTATACACAGCATTAGGAGGAAATTGGGAATGATTATTTTCTCAATTATGTTAAAATTTCTTGAAGATACGATTTTATTTGTTATCTTTGTAGGAAATTTCCAACTATTCTAACTTTTATGCAAGAAAAAGACGGTAAATACATCTTCGGAGTGGCGAAGGTAGGCGATAAGGGACAGATAGTCATCC
>SUWT01000131.1 GCA_015061335.1 Lentimicrobiaceae bacterium
AATCCATCGCTCCTGGAACGAAGGCGAAAGTCCCGATGACTGCCAAGACTGCTAATGTGGTAATTATATCACCTTTTTTCATCGTGTCTTATTTTTCAATTCTGATTCTTGCGTCAACAGCGACGACATTCTTTGGATTACCGAGCAATGGGTTTAAGTCCATCTCTGCGATTTCAGGAGCTGCCATTACCAATGCGCTGACTCTCGCCACTTGTTCTGCGTAAATGTCAACATTGACAGGTTGTTGTCCTCTGACACCTTCTAAAATCTTGTAACCGCGTAACTTGGTCAACATATCTTTAGCCTCGCATTTTGTGATAGGAGCGATAGCGTTTTGTACGTCTTTCAACACTTCGATGAAGATACCGCCGAGACCGAAGAACACTTGGTGACCGAATTTATCATCACGGATAGCACCGATATAGACTTCTGTACCGTCGAGCATTGGATACATCTCAACAGCGTATGTCTCTGGGATAGCCATCAAACGGTCAAATTCTCTACCTACTGTCTCAATGTCGCGGACGTTCAAGGTGACGCCACCGACATCTGACTTGTGGATAGGACCAACGACTTTCATAACGAGTGGATAACCGACTTCGTTAGCGAAATCTAAAGCCTGTTGCTTTTGATCAACGACGCGGATTTGTTTTTGAGCGATACCGGCAGCATCTAACATTTCGTAGATCTCATCTGGTCCGATGTAACCGTTTTCGCAGTTATCGACAACCTTACGGATTCTTGCCACGTCAATCTTAGGAAGTTCTACGTTTTCAGGTTGTGGTTTTGGTGTGTGGTAAATCTTGCATAATGCGTTACCGAAGATACATTCTTCAGGGAAGTTGATTCTACCTTTATTATTAATGAAATCGTTGATTTCGTCTTTTACGTTGATGATTGAAGGGAGGATAGGGAAGATAGGCTTTTTGCAAGTCTTCATCTTTTCGTTCAGGAGTTCATATACTTCCCAGTTAGGGAACAGACCTGGTGAGCCGAAGATGACGCACATGCAGTCGATGTTGTCGAAGTCGTTTTCGCAAGCGTCGATGATGTAGCCTAATTGTTCTGCTGTACCTGTTGCCAAGAAGTCGATTGGGTTACCTACTGATGAGCCTGGGAATAATTTTGATAAGAGCTCGTCAGCTTTAGGACCTTCGATATGAGGGACGTCCATGCCTCCGTTTGAAAGAACGTCGGTCAACATAACTGCAGGACCGCCGGCGTGAGTGATGACGGCTACGTTCTTGCCTTTGACTTCTGGATGCATGAAGATAGCGCATACTGTTGTCAGCTCTTGACGGTTGTGGCAGCGAACGATACCGGCTTTGCGGAATAAAGCATCGACGATAGAGTCGTTTGTTGCGAGAGCGCCTGTGTGTGATGAAGCTGCACGGCTACCTGCTGCTGAGCCGCCTGACTTGATAGCAGCGATGCGGCAACCTTTGCCGATGAGTGAACGTGAGTGTTTCAACAACTTTTGTGGATTGCCGATCTTCTCCATGTAAATCATGATGACGCGTGAGCTTGTCTCTGGATCGAATGTCTCGTCTAAATGTTCGAGTACGTCTTCGATACCAACTTGAGCTGAGTTACCTACTGCCCAAACGCTATTGAAAGTGAGACCATTTGTCATGCCGTATTCTTTAATGAACACTGCTGTTGCGCCAGAACCTGTCACGAAGTCAACGCCGTGAGGATCGAGAGTTGGGATTGGAGAGTCGAATGCGCCGCAGTAGTTTCTGTTTAAGAAACCTGTACAGTTAGGACCGATGAGACTGCCGCCAACTTTATTTATAGTCTCTACGATTTGTCTCTCAAATTCAGCACCTTCTAAATTCTCTTCGCTGAAGCCTGCTGATACTATGATGAAACCTTTTGTTCCTTTTTCAAAAGCCAAAGTGTTGACTGTCGCAGGGCAATATTTAGCAGCGATGGCTATGATTGCGCAATCAACTTGTGGAAGATCATCGACTTTCTGGAAACATTTGATGCCTTGAACTTCTGTCTCTTTAGGATTTACGGTGTAAATATCGCCTTTGAAGTTGCTGTTAATGAGGTTCTTTAAAACGCTGCCACCTGGTTTTTGAGTGTCGCTTGAAGCTCCAATGACAACGATACTTTTAGGGTTTAATAACTCTTGTGCTATCATATTTTGAAATATTTGATTTTCAATAGATGTAAATAAAAATAATGCTTTTGCGTTTTTTGCAAATTTAGAAAAAAAAAGAATATGAAAGAAATTAAAGTTAGATAAAAATAAACTTCTCAGATAGGACGACACTATATGTTATAAAATTAAAGAACAGTATAAAAAAAGTCCCAGAGAATTCTGAGACTTTTATGAGTATTTTTTGTCATTCTTTGTTCTTTCTTCTCCTGATTCCGTATGCGGCTCCCATCGCTGCTAAAAACAAGATGCCGCTGCCGAGTGGAGCGTCAGCTAAAACATCGTACTCAAAACCATGCTGGTTGGGTAATATCGGAAGTGTGCCGAACTCATCTGGTGTGTCACGATATTCAATGTATCTCGATGTGAAGAATCCATCTGTTTTTTGCGCGCTTAAATTCATCCCGAATCCAAGTGCAACAGCTAATATCATTATATATTTTTTCATTTTATTCCTTTTTTAAGTTGTAAATATATTTTGTGTTTCTTGAAATGAATTTTTATAGCACAATCTTTTGTGTCTTAATGCCTTCAGTGTCTATTCTTTGAATGATGTATGCTCCAGTGTTGAAACAATTCGTACTGATGTTATAAACGTCATCTTTGCAGGTGTTGCTGAATACTCGACGACCCATAATATCGTATATGTTGATTGTAGATTCTCCTTCGATGATGAGTTCGCCATTGTTGATGTATGCAAAATAATTGTTGGCAGCTACCTGCGTGTTATTGACGGATCTTGTCAGGATAAATCTCTCAGGATTATCGTACGATGAAGCTATAAATGTGTAATCTTCTTCAAGAATATTGACCTGTGTTTCTGTCTGTTTGTCTATAAGATACAATTCATCGAAGTTGCAGTTGTATTGCCTTAACGAGATGACGTATTCTCCCATCGCTTTTGTCTCAAAATTGAGTGGAATCTCCTGAAAATCTTTGTCAGCAGTGGCAATGGCGTAATCTATATTTTCAATAGGTATATATATTAAAGGTATATTCTCGTTTTGATGTTCTATCTTGTCGAGTCCGCTGCCTTTCTCGAAAGAGATGTATGCTACATCGTTATATTTCTTGTTAGAGACGCTTATTTCTAGCAGACCTTCTGCGATTTCATCTCTTTTAGATGCAGGTGCTTCATTAGTTTTGTATATAGGAAGAACATTGTTGCCTAAAGCCTTGACGAGTATGCCTTCACCAACTTTAATAGGTGTTGACAATGCTGCAGGATTAGCTGCCCATGCGCCTTCACCTGTCAATTTATAATATCCATTAACCAAATATTTTGTGCTGTTGCCTTTGACGGTAAATTCACAAAGTTGTTGGCCGTGAGCTACTGATGCCATGCTTCCTACTTCTTTGTATTCGTCTGAGATTATTTCTCCGTCGCCATATCTGATTGTGAAAGCGCATTCGTCTTTGTAAGGTGAACCTTCATCGA
>SUWT01000132.1 GCA_015061335.1 Lentimicrobiaceae bacterium
CTAAAGCCGCGAAGAGAAGTAATGTCAATATGATGAAATGTTTGTTACTGAAAAACTGCCATATATTATAAAGAGCACTCGCTTCTGTTATTGGAATGAACTTAGGTAATGCAGAGAACAACAAAAGCAAGCCGGTAATTGTCGTGAGTGATATTGTCTTACGATTTATCATTTTCCACTGAAAGACAATGCGGACTAAAAATGTAATGAAATAGCACCACCACGCGATATTGTAAATATTGAAGATCACATTCTGTTCCTTGTCGTTAAGCACGAAGCCGTAGTCTATCACGCAAGCCGCTATATTGAGAGCAGAAATAAGGAATATTATCAACTTATACCAGAAGGAGATTCTATTCTTCAACGTTTGTGTTATGATATTATTTAAGATGTTATTTTTCATTGAGCTTTGTAAATGGTAAAGATATTATTGGGTTCAAATATACAGATAAACATTTATATAACAAATTTTTTCTGGTTATTTTTGAGGAAATGAGGAGGTGGAAAGGGTGGAAAGAGGGAAAAGGTGAAAGGGTGAAAGGGTGAAAGGGTTAAAGATGGAAAAGGATGAAAAGTGGAAAGGGGAAAAGGATGAAAGGGAGGAAAGGGGAAAAGTATTACCTTTAACACCTTTAATACTTTCAAACCTTTAAACCTTTATTACCTTTACATCTTATCAATTAATACAGAGAAATAAATGCTTAATGAAAACAATAAAATATTAAATTTGTATTTTTGATGAGGAATATATTAAACACTTTTGTTTTATGAAAAGAATATTAATCTTTGCAGTGATATTAACAACATTGACAAGCTGCGCTCAAAATGACAAGAACATGAAAACGTTAGTGACTTATTTTTCCGCCACGGGCAACACTGAAGCCGTAGCGAAGCAGATTGCCGACATCACAGGTGCCGACATTTTTGAAATCAGACCTGAAGTGCCTTATTCGCAAGCCGACCTTGACTGGACAGACAAGACTTCACGGAGCAGCGTTGAGATGAATGACCGCTCATGCCGTCCTGCTTTCATCAAAGACTTGAAAAACCACGATGACTATGATGTCATCTACATCGGTTTCCCGATTTGGTGGTACACCGCTCCTACCATTATCAATTCGTTTGTTGAAGAATATGGATTTGAAGGAAAGAAAGTCGTGATGTTTGCGACGTCAGGAGGCAGCACTCCTGAAAAAGCCTTTAACGATTTCAGAACCGCTTACCCTGAAATCAACTGGGTTGAAGCGAAACTCCTCAACAGAGCTACGGAAGAACAACTGAAGTCGTGGATCGAGAAAGTTAAGAAATAATAGTTTTAAATTATCAGCCGTCAGATTACAGTAACGGCTGATTTTATTATAGTTTATATCAGAAAACAAATCAGAAGAAACTTCAGTTATTAAAGATTATTAACAATTGTCATCTTCTCACATCAACTTCTTAATCATTTCCAATTTATCGTAAGGCGGATATTTCATCATGAAGTCGATTCGATTTGATGATTTCAAGACGGCTCTTTTGTTGCTGAACGCCAAAAAACTTTCCTTGGAGTGATATTTTCCCATGCCGCTCTCCCCTACTCCGCCGAAAGGCAGATGCTCGTTGGCGACATGCAGGATAGTGTCGTTCAGACAAACTCCTCCTGATGTCGTGGTTCTTAATGCATCTTCCTCACCTTCATCGTCACCGAAATAATATAAGGCCAAAGGCTTAGGACGATTCATGATATATTCCGACACCTTATTGATATTATCAAATTCTATGACAGGAAGTATAGGTCCGAATATTTCTGTCATCATTACATTGACGTTATTGTCAGACACACGTCCGTGTGTCTCTACATGAGAATATTGTCTTAACTCTAAAAGCGTAAACTGAATATATCTTTCGTCTTTGTCGCATTTTCCGCCGTAAAGTATCTTTCCTTCATCGAGATAAGAGACCAATCTGTTATATGCTTTGTCGCTGATAATCCTACAGAAACAATGACTTTTCTGCATGTCGTCGCCATAGAATTTCTCGACATAATAAATCATCTTTTTCAACAATTCGTCTTTAACATCTTGATGCACCATGAGATAATCGGGAGCGACACAGGTCTGTCCCGCGTTTATCGTCTTACCCCAGACTATTCTTCTCGCTGCGAAGTCGATATTGCAGTCTTTATCGACGATGCACGGGCTCTTGCCGCCGAGTTCCAAAACCAATGGCGTGAGATTTTTAGAAGCAGCCTCCATCACGACTCTGCCCATATCCGGACTTCCCGTATAAAAAATGAAATCGAACTTCTGTGCCAACAAAGCCTGATTTACGTCTCTATGACCTTGAACCATCGTGATATAATTCTTATCGAAGGTCTCGTCTATCATTTTCTGCATCACATCCGAAGTGTTTTGAGAATAAGGCGAAGGCTTTAAGACAGCGCAACAACCAGAAGAGATTGCCCCGACCAAAGGAGTGAACATCAGGTTGAAAGGATAGTTCCAAGGCGCGATAATCAATGCTACGCCGAAAGGCTCATACGTCACATAACTCTTCGACGGCATGAGATAAACGGGAGTCTTAACCTTCTCAGGTCTCGCCCATTTCTTAATATTTTTTATATGATCGTTAATCTCATTTAACACAATCGTGATTTCCGTCAGGAAAGCCTCTTCCTTACATTTATGCAGATCTTTCCACAAAGCATCATAAAGCTCATCTTGATATTTCACAACGACTTGCTTCAACTTCTTCAGCTGTTTCAATCTAAAATCGATTGACTTTGTTTCGTTCGTCAAAAAGAAGTCTCTTTGATTTGAGACGATATTATTTATTGAATCAGTAAGTTGCTGAGAAGTTGAGTTTGTCGATTCCATGATGCTTTTGAATTAAATTATTTTCAAATAATAGACGTGGCAAGCTACGTCCGTACATAAGAATACAAAAATAACAAAATATTGTTTTTGAATAAGAGAGAGAATTAAGAATTAAAAATCAGGAAAAGCCAATTATATACTTAAATACACAAAGAATAAAATAAATAAGTCGTTGAATTTTAACATATTAAAATTTTTATTACATTTTTATATCGAAAAAGGTTATAATTTAGGATGGTTCTGTGTATAATTGATTAAAAAATGAATGACAATGCAACAGTCCAAAAAAAATCAAGGGAAACATCACACATTTTCAAAATTTATTTTAATTTTGTTGTGTCAGACGATGTACTGACAAGACATATTTGAATAAAACACGAAAGTGTTACTGCTTTATTCCTCTGATAAAATCTGGTAAATTTTAAGAACAGGAATAAGCCGTTACCCTTCGCTATGATTATAGCGTGAGGACTGTTGCTTATTTATTGTTCGAGGTTTACCAGAGCCCATCAGAGTAAATATGCCGACAGTCAGCACGCTTTCTTTTTTGTCTGCGTGCATAGCAATTTATTAAGAAGGGTAAGCCGAAAACCTTATCAAAGAGTAGGCGAATAAAACTATTAACTGATATGAAAATTACAAGTAAAAAGTCGGAAAAGATTTTAGTAGAGGAAATCACGGAAATTATTTCGGAATTGAGT
>SUWT01000002.1 GCA_015061335.1 Lentimicrobiaceae bacterium
AATATCGGTCATATAACCTTCAAGACGAGGTGCAAACATTAACTGACAAAGAAAGATATATAATGTATCATTAGGGTTTGAAATTTCAGAAAAATAATCTCTTAAGATATTTTCACTGCCTTCTATCTGAGCAACCTTATGAAATTCTTCAGACGCTAATTTGTTTAAATCCATTTGTGCGGATAATTTTAATGATAAAATCAAAATCAAAAAAGTAATAATAATATTTCTGTTCATAAGTTTTAAATATTTAGATTTAGTAATAATTGAATTAGTTTTTTTTGAATGTCTCGCCTCCTGATGTTTCTTAGGAGGCATTCTCAAATGATTTTGTTTTGCGTTTTCATAGGCTTTGAAATTTTTCGCAAAGATATAACTGCAAAATACCGTTTGTCAAGATGAATACAAGTGTTTTACGGGAAATAAAATTATAAGTCGTTGAAAATAAATGATGTCTGAAAATGGAAGTACAAGTATTTTAGATTAAAGTTTAAGGTTTAAGGTTTAAAGTAGAGACGCACGGACGTGCGTCTTTGCGAGAGATTTAAGCTATTTTTGTCAACTGACAACGGTCAACAGACAACAGACTTTGTCCACAATATTATTCAAGGTTCATAATCATTTTTCTTATCGCAAGGAGTAGTGGTTCTAGATCGTATTTTATAATATTGAATATTTCTTCAGCGTCAATATCGAAATAATGATGTGCGATAATATCCCTTACTCCCATAATGTCGTTCCATGGTACGGATTTATCTTTTGACAATATCTGTTTATTAGTTACTTTATCGAAACCTTTGATGCTTTCTCCAATTGCAATTAATAGCATACATGTGGCATCTAATTTTTCCATTCCAGACAAGGAAGTTAGGAAATCGTTGACATGATTTATGTCTTTGGTTCGTTCCTGCAATCTTTCAATTGCGTTCTCAATTTGTTTTAGAATGTTAACAGCTAATTCATTCTGTGAAGATTTCAATTCCATCTCTTTCAATTTCTCTTTTTAAAGTTTCATTCATGTTTTTGTGTTCTCTTACAATATCGACATTACAAACGAGAAGTTCTTCTAAAAAATGTTTTAAACGAATACGAAGTATCATGTTAGGTTTCATTACGACACAAAGGTCAATGTCGCTATTGTCGGTCTGTTCTTCTCTTGCAACCGACCCGAATAATCGCATTGAACTGACACCAAACTGCGATTTAATGACATCTGAGAATGATTTTATTATTGATATGTATTCGCTTCTTGTCTTCATGTCAGAATCTTAACGATACAAAGATAATAAAGTTTCTGGAGAAGAAAACTTAAATCATGATTTTTTTTGTTTATTTTGAGTTCTTCCTTAACATTGATCTGACAACTGAAGACTAATTGCTGACAGCTGACGGATAACAGCTAACAGCTAATAGCTTCTTCAATGCTTTCTTTTTCCTCAATCTCCAATTTCTTCCTGATGGAGGTTCTCGCCTTGTTGATGGTGTTGATGCTTTTCCCGAGAATGTCGGCGGTCTCCTGCGAACTGAACGGCGTTAATGACATGATGCCGACTTTATATTCCGTGTCGGAAAGAATAGGATATTTTTGTCTTATCGCTTCGGCAAGTCCCGGATGTTCTTCTTCGAAAATCTTCATGACGGCATCGAATGCGGTTTCAGTATTGTCGTAAATCTTTCTTTTTATCGTCTTATAATGCGATTCCGTCTTGTTCCTGTCCATCAAGGTCATGCTATAGACAAGCATATATTTCCATTCTAAATTCCGTTTGTAGTCGCCTTTTATCTCATTGAGACGAAGAATCTCGTTTTCGAATTTCAGAATCTCGTCTTTCATTCGCAGCTCTTCTTTTCTTCTTTGTAAGTTTCTGTTTACCAATATCAATAAAAATATACCTATTATTAATAGCAAGAAAAGCAGAATTGTAAGTGTCCTTTGTTTTTTAATTAATTTGAGATTATAATCGTTTTCTACCTTCTCGTAATCGTATCTTTTCTGTATTTCCAGAACATTCTGTTGCAGACGTTCTTCCAACAATTCCATATCCATCTCGGCGAAAAATCTGTAATAATGGAAAGCGGAATCTATATTATTGTCCGCCAATGCTTTGTTATAAAGGAAATGATTTATCGCTACTTTAAGAGTTTTGTCGTTAATGCTGTCGAGTTCTTTTTTTAAGATATTTTCGTAATATGAGGAAGAATCGTTTATGTTCATGTCTAAGAAGATATAGGCTAAATTCAGATGATAGCGAGGTATTTCTTTTTCTTCATTATTGTATTTCAACGATAGTCTGATGTAATTCAGCGCATCGTCATAATTGCCGATTTCGTTATAGATGGCTCCTATGTTTTGATATGCTACAGACATCACGTTAGAATCTGACGACTGTTCAGCATATTCTACGGCTTTCTGGAAATGATGCAAAGATTTATCGATGCTGTCTATTATGAAATAAGCTCTTCCGATTCCGGAGTTGCTGTAAGAAATCATGACGGGGTCGTCTTTTGTTGTCGCTGCCGACTGATGCAGCATCTCTATCGCCTCATCGAAAGAATATTGTTCCATGAGAAGCATCCCCATATATTGCTGAACGAGACCAATCAAAGCGGTGTCGCCTTCATTTCGCGCAGCATCGAGAGCCTGTCTGTATGTCGTCATCGCAAGTTCCGTCTCGCCCTCATTTTCATATCCGCACGCCAAATCGAAAAACTCCCGTGCAGTATGACTTTTTTTACACGAAAAGAATAAAGTCGATAATATTAATATGATGTAAAACCTCTTCATCTTCCGTCCTATTTATTAGTTCCCGCTCCCGTTCCCCGTTCCCTGTTCCCTGTTCCCCGTTCCACGTTCCCTGTTCCCCGCTCCCCGTTCCCCGCTCCCCGTTCCCCGCTCCCATTCAAATCTCAATCCACTCCCAATCAGCTTCAAGGATATTTCTGCGCTGTGTGCATTCGTCGTCTTTGGCAATCAAGCTGAAGTTCTCTTTATAGAATGTGATACGGTAAGTTCCTGAGCCTTTACAATCTTTGTCGTCGGAAGTGAAAACGATAAGGTTCTTCTCTATGGTGTAATTACCCGTCATTGGTTTTGACGCGTCAACGCCGAAGAAGTCGATGCGATAACCATATTCATCTAAAGTAAGAGACGCACCTTGTTCTGAGCTAAGCCAACTGCCTTTCAAGGTTTTCTTTTCTTGTGACATCGTCTCTTGTTTCTTTTCTCCAGATTTATTCTCTGCTTTCACTTCTGTTTTGGCAGGTTCTTTATTAGGTTCGTCTTTGGGAGTTGTCTTTCTTATTTCTGTCTTTTGAAGATTTTCAGTTTTAGGATCTTCCTTATTAACTTGAATTTCATCTTTCTTAATAGTAGTTAATTCCGTATCATGATTGTCGGTTTTGTCTGTTTTAAAATTACCTATTACCAAAAGAGCCGCTATCGTAACCATTGATAATAGCAATAACGTCAACATTAACTTCGGGAAGAATCCCATTGAAGTATTGCCTTTGCCTTTCTTTTTCCCTTTATTTCCTTTCTTAGGTTTTGCTGCTTTCTTTGCTTTTTCTGTTGTTGCCATAGTGGTAATTTATTTGTTTGCAAGTTTAAGAAAAAAACTAAAACGAAAGGATAAATTTCTTAATTTTGCGGTCAAATTATTCAAGCATGCAAGAATCCATTTTAATTTTAGATTTTGGATCACAAGTGACCCAGCTCATCGGTCGTCGTCTCCGTGAGTTGAATGTCTATTGTGAGATACATCCATACAACAAGATTCCGGAACTCACGCCAGATATCAAAGGAGTCATTTTGAGCGGAAGCCCGTCTTCTGTTCGTGATGAGAAAGCTCCTTTCGTAGATTTGTCTAATATAAAAGGTAAGTTGCCTTTGCTTGGCATTTGCTACGGATCTCAATTCATGGCTCATCATTTTGGAGGTGAGGTCAACGGCTCTATCGCAAGAGAATATGGTCGCGCTAATCTGACTGTCGTTGACGAATCTTGTCCTTTGTTCGCCGGCGTAAGCAAGACTTCTCAAGTCTGGATGTCGCATGGCGATACCATTGCGAGACTCCCTGAAAGAGCACGCGTGATAGCAAGTACTGAAGACGTTGAAAACGCAGCTTACAAAATCGATGGCGAAGAGACTTACGCCGTACAATTCCACCCAGAAGTGTTCCACTCTACAGAGGGTTCTAAGATGATTGGCAACTTCGCGATGAACATCTGCGGATGTAAAGGCGACTGGACTCCGGATTCATTCATCGAGACTACAGTCGAGGCGTTGAAAAAACAACTCGGTGACGATAAGGTCATCCTCGGTCTCTCAGGCGGCGTCGATAGTACAGTGGCAGCTGTGCTGTTAAACAAGGCTATCGGTTCTAACTTACATTGTATATTCGTCGATAACGGTCTTCTCAGAAAGAATGAATTCGAAGACGTTCTCGATTCATATAAAGACTTAGGATTAAACGTAATCGGTGTCAATGCGGGCGAGCTCTTCTTGAGCAAACTCGTAGGCGTCACCGACCCAGAACAAAAACGTAAGGCAATCGGAACTACATTCATCGAGGTGTTTGAGATGGAAGCCAAGAAGATAAAAGGCGCCGACTGGCTCGCACAAGGAACTATATATCCTGACGTGATTGAAAGCGTTAGCGTCAACGGTCCAAGTTGTAAGATCAAGTCGCATCATAATGTCGGCGGACTCCCTGAAAAGATGAACCTCAAAATCGTTGAACCATTACGTTCATTGTTTAAAGACGAAGTACGCCGTGTAGGTCGTGCTCTCGGCATCAAGAAAGAACTCATCGGTCGTCATCCTTTCCCAGGACCAAGTCTCGGTATCCGCATATTAGGTGAGGTAAGCGAAGAGAAATTAAGAATACTCCGCGATGCCGACGATGTATTCATCTCAGGATTGAGAAACTGGAAATGCGAACTTCCAAGCGCATCATATCCTAACGAAATGGCGGATAACTTATACGACGCGATATGGCAGGCCGGAACAATGTTGCTTCCTGTTAAGAGCGTCGGCGTTATGGGCGACGAGCGCAGCTACGAATATACTATAGCATTGCGCGCCGTTATCTCAACAGACGGTATGACTGCCGACTGGGTACATCTTCCATACGAATTCATGGCAAAAGTATCTAACGATATAATCAATAAAGTTAAAGGTGTTAACAGAGTATGCTACGACATCAGCTCTAAACCACCAGCAACAATTGAATGGGAATGATTTTCAATTAACGATTGTAGAGACGCGTCAATGTTTCCTGCAAAAAATAAAAGAATCATTGACACGTCTCAGAGGAAAATCAATAGTTGTTTGTAGAGACGCGTCAATGTTTCCTGCAAAAAATAAAAGAATCATTGACACGTCTCCAAATTTTAGAAATAATTTAAAGTAAAAATTAATTATCAAACCCCGTTGACTGTTAACTGTTGACTGTTGACCGTTGACTCAAAAAAATCAGTAAAGAAAAATTATGAAGACAATGAATTGGAAGAAAGAAGCATTGGCTTATTTCTATCTCGTTTTGGGTAGTTTGTTGTTCGCTCTTGGCGATGTCTTATTCGTTAACCCTTATCTCTTGGCTCCAGGCGGAACCTACGGTCTCTCAAACGTGTTGAACACTGTTTGGCCTTGGAAAATCAGTTTGTACGCCTTATGTATGGACATTCCATTATTGATAGTAGGAACTTTGGTTTTAGGACCTAAATTCGGTTTCAAAACCATATTGTCAACATTCTTGATTTTCGGTTTCACTTTCTTGATAGAGACTTATATCGGTTACAAACCAATCATCCAAAACGGCATCTTTGAAAATCCGGAACTCGTTAACGCAGAATGGTTGTTGGTTCCTCATTCAGAAAACATCTACTTCGCACCAGACTACTTCCTTAACACCTTGGTAGCCGGCGGTATCTACGGCTTGGCTATCGGTCTCATCTTCAAGTCGGGTGCAACATCTGGCGGTAGCGACATCATCTCCATGATTTTACATAAATATACTAAGATTTCTCTCGGCACTTTGGTAATGATCGTTGACTCATGCATCACACTCACAACATTAATCGCTTTCGGTCAGTTACGTCTTCCTATCTATTCAATCCTTGTTATCTTCATCGAAGGTAAGATTATCGACCTCGTCGTTGACGGCTTCAACTCATACAAGACAGCGTTCATCGTTACAGACAAAGCTGAAGAAGTTCGCAACATCATCGTTAAGGACATCAACCGCGGCGGTACATGCTTCTTCGGAAAAGGTTTATATAAAGGCGTTGACCGTAAAATGATTTACGTTACTTTGACACGTCCTGAACTCGTCAAGTTACAATCTTTACTCAGTGAAGTCGATCCTGAAGCATTTGTAAATGTTGTTTCAAGTACAGATATTTTAGGTAAAGGTTTCAAACCGTTATCTGAATAAAGTTTAGAGTTGAGAGTTTATGGTTTAGAGTAGTTGAAAGTTTTAAGTTGTTAGTTAAAAGTTTATTGTTCTATTCTATATACTTAAAAAAAATAACTATATTTGCAACAATAAGTTTGGATTTCCCACTTATGAATCCGAACTTATTGTTTTTTGATTTATAATAATTTAGAATTATGAAAATAACCAAAACGATCATTTCCTTTTTACTGATGTTTCTGCTGATGATGCTTGCTCCTACATTAAAAGCTCAAGAATCACTGAAATCTAATGTCATAACCGAGTATAATGGAAAGAAATATTATCTTCATACTGTGAAAAAAAAGCAGACATTAGATGAAATAGCGGCAATTTATGGAGTTAGAACTTATGATATTTTACTCGAAAACAAAGATATTAAGAAAAAAAATATCAAAACTGGAACTATAATCAGAATACCTTATACAGAAATTATTGAAGAAATTGTCGATAATCCTATCGATATTGTAGAAGAGGATACGATCGCTTCTCAGCAGGAATACTATCCAATTAATTTTGATTCAGACAGATTGTATAGAATGGCTCTGATGATGCCTCTCTATCTGGAAAATGTGGATGAGAAATTTTTAAATGAGGATGTTTCTAACAAACTACTTCTGAATAAATCATTTTCATATCTGCATTTTTATGAGGGTTTTATGATAGCTGTTGACTCAATGCTGAATAAATATGATCTTAAATTAGAACTAAAAGTCTATGATATAGACCAAGATACGACTAAATTGTCGCAGGCATTGAACGACTCATGGCTTACTACCGTTGACGTGATTGTCGGTCCTTTTCACCTGAAGCCGTTTGAGAAAGTGTTAAATTTCGCATCTGAACATGATATATTGATAGTCAACCCGATGACAAATAGAGAAGATCTTCTGATACATAAAAAAAATATGGTGAAGGTTAAACCTTCTTATTCTTTCCAGATGCCACGACTTGAAGAACTTATCAAAGAGAATTATTACGATAATAATATCTTTATCCTGGCAATGGATAACTCTAATATGGAATATGTCAAGATGATAGAAGAAATCGCTCTAAGAAGTGTTCAGGAATATTCTCTTGTGCCTAATAAAATTATAAAAAATGTTATTACTAAACAATATGAAGCATGGACGCGTGAAGAAATAGAATTTGCCGATAGTGTCTTTTATTCCGATAACATGAATTTTGATCTCAATTATTTCAAACTGTTCCCTGATGATAGTACAAAACTAAGAAATCATGTCTTCGTTTATGACTATTCTGTCGATAGTCTTCATGGAGTGAATAAAATGGCTTCAACATTCCGTAATAATCTTGTAATAGTATATGGCGATAGCAGAGTGTTCGCTACAGAAATGGTGAATAAAGTCAATACACTTACTGCAAAATTCCCCATTAATATGATAGCACTGCCTGATTGGTCAAAATATGATAGACTCTTTAATGAAAATCTCATGAATATGAGCACAGTGTATTTCGATGAGGAATATACAGATTATAACTCATATTCCGTAGGAAAGTTTATCTGTAAATTCAGAGACCAATACGGAACGGAGCCTGGCGATATGGCTTTCCATGGTTTTAATATAGGATGGTATTTCCTAAATGCTTTGATGAATTATGGCGATAATCTTGAAGATGCCATTACAACATACCGTTTGCAGTTGTTAAATACCAAGTATAATTTCGATAGAAAATCGCCGAATGACGGTGCAGAGAATACATATTGGAATGTATATAGATATAACAAATCAAAATATGAGAAAGAACTTCTTCCATCAGATTAACTTTTTATTTATAATATTGATATTCACAACTCTATCATCTTGCTCTGATTCTAAGGATAAGAATGTGGTTCGCACATATTGGGAAAATGGTAATTTGAAATCAGAGTTAAGATATAAGGATGATAAGTTAAATGGTGAATGTTTCTGGTATTATTACAATGGTAAACCAGAAATGAAGACTACATATCTTATGGATGAGTTGAATGGAGAAACTGTCAGATGGTATGAGAATGGCAATATCCAATCGAGATATTATGTTGTGAATGATCAATATGAAGGTGTCTTTGAGTCGTATAATGTTTATGGAGCCTTAGTAAAAAGAGAACATTATAAAAATGGTGTTTTGCACGGTTCATTGACCCAATGGTATGATAGTGGTAAGGTTTTTCTTGAAGGAGGGTACAATGAAGGTATGTTTCATGGTAAATGGATGATGTATTATGAGGATGGCGCCGTTGGTTCCGTGTCTGATTTTGATAATGGAAGTGGTGTCCAGAAAGGTTTCGCGGCTGATGGCGAAACTCTGATTGCATTGATAAATTACAGAGATAATGTCAAAGACGGAGAGGAAATACGTTATAATACAGATGGTTCCGTGAAAGAAGTCTTAATTTGGAATGAAGGTGAATTTGTCGAAAAACAACTTGAAAAATAATATTTGCATTTTATTAAAAATATTTGCTTAAATATTTGTAAATTGTAAATTAAAAGCATTACCTTTGCGGAACAATTATTAAAGAATTTATTTTATTATTAACCTAATAAAAAATAGAAGTAATGAACGTACAAACCATTATGACAAACCTGGAAGCTAAGCACCCAGGCGAAAAAGAGTATTTACAAGCAGTTCGCGAAGTTTTGGAATCAGTTGAAGCAGTTTACAATCAACATCCAGAATTCGAAAAAGCAAGAATCGTTGAACGTTTAGTAGAACCTGACCGCGTCTTCACATTCAGAGTAGTATGGGTTGACGATCAAGGTGAAGTTCAAACAAACATCGGCTACCGTGTACAATATAACGCTGCTCTCGGCGCATACAAAGGCGGTCTCCGTTTCCACCCAGCTGTTAACGTCTCAATGTTGAAATTCTTAGGTTTCGAACAAATCTTCAAAAACGCTTTGACAAACCTTCCACTCGGTGGTGGTAAAGGTGGTGCTGATTTCGATCCAACAGGAAAATCAGATGCTGAAATCATGCGTTTCTGCCACGCTTTCATGTATGAATTATGGAGAAATATCGGTGCTGACCAAGATTCACCAGCTGGTGACGTTGGCGTTGGCGGCCGTGAAATCGGTTACTTGTACGGTATGTACAAAAAATTAGCTCGCGAACACAGCACAGGCGCATTGACAGGTAAATCATACGGCTGGGGTGGTTCTTTGATCCGTCCAGAAGCTACAGGTTTCGGCGCTATGTACTATGTAAACCGCATGGTAAAACAAGTTAACGACACAATGGTAGGCAAGAGAATCGCTTTGTCAGGCTTCGGTAACGTAGCATGGGGAGCTGCAACAAAAGCTATCGAACTCGGCGCTAAAGTCGTCGCTATCTCAGGCCCAGACGGCGTTTGCGAAATCCCAGAAGGTATCACAATGGAAATGGTTAACTATATGCTCGAAATGCGTGCTTCAAACCGCAACAAAGTTCAAGATATGGCTGACAAATTCCCAGGTAAAGCTATCTTCACTCCTGGTAAGAAAGCTTGGAGCGTAAAATGTGACATCGCATGTCCTTGCGCTTTCCAAAATGAAATGAATGAAGACGACGCTAAAGAATTGCTCGCTAACGGCGTACAATACGTAGCTGAAGTCTCTAACATGGGTTGCCAACCAGGTGCTATCGCAGCTATCCAAGGTGCTGGTATTCCATTCGGTCCTGGTAAAGCTGTTAACGCTGGTGGCGTTGCTACATCAGGTCTTGAAATCTGCCAAAACGCTGGTCACATCAACTGGACAGCTGAAGAAGTAGATGCTAAATTGTTAAAGATTATGAACGACATCTATGACCTCTGCGTCGAATACGGTAAAGAAGCTGACGGCACAATCAACTACGTAAAAGGTGCAAACGTTGCTGGCTTCATGAGAGTAGCAAAAGCTATGTTAGCTCAAGGTATCGTTTGATAAAAATTCTATAACATTAGAATTTTGTAATATAAATGCCTCAGCACCTTGGTGCTGAGGCATTCACTTTTATAAAAATCTTGATGAAAACAATCAATCCTCTATCTTTATAAGCTTGTCTGAATATGTGCCGTATATGTATGACTCGTAAGGATCATATCGCATATATATATGGTCTTCATGATAATCTTTCTCATTCTTGATCATCTCTTTCCTGACATAATCATTCATGAAGAAATCATAACAATAACCTGCATATAACTTACCCAATATTACAGCGAAATTATAAAAACCTTCTATGCTAAGTTGTTGTAACTCAGCATTAATAATAACATTGTTGGTCGAATCAATCGTATAATAACAATCAATGATGTATTCGTTGTAATTCTGCTCTGAAAATAGAAGATGTGACACTTCATCATTTATTAATTCAAACCAAGAAGCTACATTTACTACTGTTGTAGGCACAAACTCATAATCCGTGTTCTGACTACAATATGATGCCTGATATTCAATGAGTTCTTGTATCTCAATATGCGATAAATCTATAACCCAATGCATTGAATCTGGCTTCGAGTTCTCATTCTCCCAATAATCCAAAGAAAGATTATAATCTTCTAAGGTCTCTTCAAAAGAGGCTATCATCACATTAAGGAAAATATTGTCATCTATCTTATTCAAAATTTTTGTACAAGCATCAATCGTATCCTGAATGTTCTCTGGTGCAATTGAATCTAGACTCTCTTCATCACATTCTTCTATTATATTATTTTTTGTCAATTCATTAGGAACATACAAAGCTACAGATGCCCCTTTTGATGATTCAACAAAAGCGTATGCAAGCCTTTTATACGAGGAACAAGATGTAATAAAAATAAAGAGTGTCAATAAAATAAAAAATGATTTTGATTTCATGATATATATAAAAATTATTCAAATAGAGTTAGTTGCATACCATCATCTTCTGAAAAGAAATTGTCGTCAGATTCATTATTATAAGACGTTATTTCTTCTGTTATGTTCTCTTCAATATCGAGCTTATCTTCTTCAATATCGTCTATTCCCTCGTCCTGAGGCTCATAAGGATCCAGGAAAGTATATGTGGCGACATTATGAGTGGATAGACGCTTTCCTTTAGCTTTATAACTCTTGATGCCTATATATTCCGCTACATTAAGTTCTTCATCTTCATATTGTTTCCCTGAAGGACTGTCATTAAATGATAGTAATAATCTAGGAAGTCTATCCATATTCATAAAAAGATATTCAGCATCCTTATTATCACCAATGAAAGAAATTCGTCTGTTAAGCTGACAGTCTTCCTCTATCATGAAGCGTTTGATATACATTAACTTACTATCGCCTTCAATATAAATTACAGAGAAAATGACATTAGGGTCGAATTTCATGATCTGTGTCATGTCATCGTCGAAATGTGTTGAGAGATCGTAACCCGTGAGACGGAACTCGCCGTTTGAATAAATCTGCAAAATCTTATCATCGCCGGAGAATTCACCTATCAGAATACCGCGCTTGTCGGCATTGAGACGTTTTACGGTATCATCATACCAAATTTCACGAGCCGCCAGCGTAGATACTCCATCGTCACGCTTAACTATTTTGTTAATAGGATGTATGGTGAGTCTGTTGCCGCGGCTGCCACGACCTTTAATCATAAGATCAGCAAAATTATAATCGAAAGATGTCTTCTTTAATTTAGGTTGAGGACGAAGCATGACTTTTATCACTTCGGCTTCGCCATTAGGATTTGCAGAGAAATAGATTACTTTCGATCCTGACTCTCCCATCGTCAGATCATAATCCTTATCGTGAGTTATTCCCTTGACAGAGAATCGTTTGACATAGTATGGAGAACCTGCTTTACCAGAGCGATAAACCATATTATAAACAGTCCTGTCATCATTCTTATGGAATATGTCTGCATGTATTATCTTATCGGGACCTACAAAACATTTGGCTTGTAGTTTGGTAACCATAAAAGTTCCATTTTCTCTGAATACTATGATGTCATCCAAATCAGAACAGTCTGATACAAATGTATAAGCGTCCTTGTTCTGTTCTTTCTTAAGACCAGCTGATGTACAGATGAAACTTTCTTCTTTGTTTACATAAAGCTTCTCATTGTTCGCCGCTACTGCTACGGCTGAGATATTATCGAAATTGCGTATCTCTGTTCTACGCTCCCGACCTTTACCATGTTTTCTCTTAATCTCTTTATAGAAATTAATGGTATAATCTACAATATGATCTAAGTCGTATCTGACCTTTTCAATTTGATTTTCAATATCGAGAATTTGCTCTTCTGCTTTTTTGATGTCGAATTTTGAAATCTTCCTTACGGGTTTCTCACAGAGACGTAATACGTCATCACGTGTTATTTCTGCTTTGAGCATCACACGATATGGGTCGAAAGCTCTCTCAATTGCAGTTATTTGATCATCCCATGTATCCGCATCTTTTTCCAGGATTTTGTATATACGCTTTTCGAAGAAAATCTTTTCCAAAGAAATCCAATGCCAATCTCTTTCAAGCTCATCTAGTTTTATCTTCAGTTCCCAACTTAATAAATCAAGAGTTCTGTCAGTACTATCTTTAAGAATAGCGGATATTGTCGTAAATTCTGGATGTTCATTACGGATAACGCAAGTACATAAACTATTAAGAGAAACCTGACATTGTGTGAAGGCATAAAGAGCGTCTATTGTTTGGTCTGGAGAAACACCACTCGCAAGATGTATTACTATTTCTGCATTGCGAGAGGTGTTGTCATCAACACGACGTATTTTTATTTGACCCTTTTCTCCTGCTTTTGTTATAGATTCTATGAGCGTTCCTGTTGTGGTTCCGTATGGTATCTCTGTGATAACCAGAGTCTTCTTGTCTAATTGAGTTATTTTGGCTCTAACTTGTACCTTACATCCGCGTGAACCGTCATTGTATGAACGCACGTCAATCATACCGCCTGTTCTGAAGTCTGGATACAGAACAAAAGGCTCATCTCGAAGATAAGCAATAGAGGCATCGATAAGTTCGTTGAAATTGTGTGGAAGGATCTCACATTTTAGACCTACGGCAATACCCATAGCACCTTGTGCGAGCAAAAGAGGAAACTTGACAGGAAGAGTCACCGGCTCCTTATTGCGACCGTCATAAGAGAACTTCCATTCTGTTGTCTTTGGATTGTAAATCACATCAAGAGCAAATTTTGAGAGACGAGCCTCAATATAACGTGGAGCAGCAGCAGGATCACCTGTAAGTACATTACCCCAGTTACCCTGAGTGTCAATAAGTAATTCCTTCTGACCTAGATTTACCAAAGCATCCCCAATAGACGCATCGCCATGAGGGTGGTATTTCATTGTGTTACCAACAATGTTTGCAACCTTATTATAGCGACCGTCTTCCAACTCTTTCATAGAATGTAAGATACGACGTTGAACCGGCTTGAAACCATCATTGATCTCCGGAACGGCTCTGTCAAGAATAACACTTGAAGCGTAATCAATAAACCAACTATCAATCAGTCCTTTTAAAGGAATAACTCTAAAACCGTCTCCACTTTGTACGCGAACTCCCGATTCCTCAAGTTCATTTTGACCCTCTAATTCAATATCTTTATCTTTGTTATCCTCCATATTATATACTCTCTCTTTGCCTTACAAAAGTAAAAAAAAAATCACTTCCAGAAACGCAAAATCAATATTTCTATCAACAATGAAATTAAAGCGATAATGATGAAAATTTTCCATATAGAGGAGTCCTTTACAATCATTTCCATCATATTCTCTGAATTAATATCTTCTGCGTCAATCATTGCTAAAATGTTTAAATTATTATCTTTTAATAATTTAGCCAATTCATCCTTATCATGAAACGACATCATCGATTCATTACGATTGTCATTCCATGCAACAGTCTTTACAATGTCTTCATTTTTATAAATATCATAAAAACCAGCAGATGGCAGATCCTCATAGAAATATATGAAATTTTGATTATTCCTTTTCTCAATGAGAGGGAATATTTCATGTAAATTATTTTTCGTACTTCCATTTAGACGAATTATATCATCTACTTTTAATGAAATATCGCTGATATTCAATATTTTATCTCTTCCTAAAGTGTGTGATATCTCTGTGATATTTCCTCCTATCAATGCCATCTTGTACATAAGAGGAACGAATAATGCATGATCAGCTAGATTAGAATAATCATCATTCAAAGATGTTGATATGACAAATATTCTTCCTTTGCCATTATTACACGACATTAGAAGCGGATCGCCATTCTGCAAAGAAATTATATTTAATACTTCTTTGCTGATACTAAAACGAATGTGTTTCTTTACTTCAGGAAGGTCCGCATTATCAGGAAGTTTCAAAAAGATATCATCAAAGAATGGATTGAGTTCTGCGATATTCTCTGCTCTGGAAATATTATTGTCAATATCAATGGGCTTAATTCCTATTTTATTATATATCAATGAATTATCTGTGTTTTCGTTGTTGAAAATCAATAATGTTCCTCCTTGTAATGAGAATTCTAACAACATCTGCTGCATGGTCTCATTAAGATTGACATCTTCATTCACGACAATCATCTGCGCATCATTAATTATCTGTTGATCAATGTTATATTGATATATCGACTGATAATTAATTAGAACGTCACCGCTAAATAATAGTTCAAGGCTGTTGCTCGATTGCTGATCGCCGACAGCTGAGGACTTAATCTCTATCACATTTATTGAAGGACGTACCTTTAAAATCAAATAGTACTCGTCATCAAATGTGATCGCTGAATCCTTAATTGTGACCTTCGCCTTTATATCTCCTTCATTATCTATGACAAATTGCATATCGACATCTGTATGAGAATTAGCGTCAATATCGCAGGTCGTATAAGCGACTATGTTCTCGTTCAGAGAGAAATTAATAGGTAATCCTTTGATCTCGTTCGGCGTTTCATTAACAATTCTGGCACTAATTTCATTTGTCATATTCTTCTGCAAAACTGGAGATTGCAGCCAGACAGAATCAATATAAATATTATTTTGAAAATCAGATTTTAAAGGGAAAAGAATGATTTGTATCGTGCTGTCACTTTTTAAGTGATTGAAACTCATCATGTTTTTTTGAAAGTCGGAATAAGCAAAAAGGGTCGCCGACCCAAAATCATTTTTTCTTTTAATGAATGCAAGACTATTGTATATATCCTCGAATGATGTAGGCGCAGACTCAGCCTTCATCTCATTGAGACGTATTATCATCTCGTCCTTGTTCATGGGATATTCGTTTATCGGATCTCTGTCGTTAGAAAGGAGAATATATTTTTGAGACTGATTAAGATTTTCAATGAGCTTCAAAGCAGAAGTACGCGAATCTTCAAATAATGTCTTCTCCTCAGAATGCGACTGCATGCTCATCGAATTGTCGATATATATCGCAATAAGATTATCTGCACTATTATCAATTACATTATCATGTTTGTTATATGGAAAAGCAAATGCGATGACTAGAGCCGATATGAAAAACATTCTCATTATCAATGTGATCAAGTGTTTTACTTTCTTCGTCTTCTTGTTTTCCTGCTCTATGGTCCTGAGAATCGATGTGTTGCTGAAATAAACAACCTTATGCCTCCTGAAATTAAAAAGATGAATGATAATCGGGATTATCAATGCAAAAAGGGCATAAAGCATATTAGGGTAAAGGAATTCCATCGTAAAAAATTTAAGTGCAAAGATAAGAAAAGTCAACAGACAACAGACTTCGTCCATATTATTTTTTCACTGTGAGTTGTGACTAATTGAGTATTTCTACTACAATAGATGCAACAGTTTGTCCGTCTGGAATTTATTTTTGGAAATTATATACCCACAATAAAGAACAAATTCTCGAAGAAGGTAAGTGGATGAAATAAATCATTTCTTGCTGCTTAACTCTTTTATCTTTGCCTTCATTTCGGCTGCTTTGACATCATAAACCTTGGCATTCTTGATGACTCTTATACTTCCGGTTTCCTCAGAAACAACTAAAGCGATACAATCACTGTTCTCTGTGATGCCTATACCAGCTCGGTGACGGAGCCCATAACTGCCAGGAAGATGTGTGTTCTGTGTGATAGGTAGTATGCAGCGAGCTGCCGCTATCTTGTCATTTGCTATTACCATGGCTCCATCATGTAATGGACTGTTCTTGAAAAAGATGTTCTCTATAAGAGGCTTGCTTATTACCGCATCAATAGTCACTCCTGTACCAATGATCTCGTTTAGGTTGCTTTCTTGTGTGAGTAAAATCAAAGCTCCTACTTTATCTTGTGACATACTGGCACAGGCATCACATATAGAGTCTAAATCTAAATTGGATTCTTCATTGTATATCAGACCAATACTAGTTAAAAAATGCCTGAAAGTCTCTGCTATCGTGGTGTTGCCTATGCCTAATAGAAAACGCCGTATCTCCGGCTGGAATATAATGATCAGAGCAATGAAACCAACATTCACAAATGCTCCAAGAATATATGTCAGCAATTCCATCTGAAGTGCTGTAACAATCTTAAGCACAACGATTAATGCAACAATACTAAAAAATATCTTGATGGCAGTGGTTCCTCTGACTATATAATATAAACCATAAAAGAATAAGCCAACTAATAAAATATCAATGACATCCCAAATACGAATATGTATAAAAGCATTAACAAATAACTCGCTCATATCCTATGTAATTTTAAGCAAAGATATACTTTTTTTGATAATTATCAATGAAATTCTTGAAGTAATTTTACAATCTCAACAGCTTCTTTTACATCATGAACTCTTAAAATATCAGCGCCTCCTAACAGAGCAATGGTGTTTAATACTGTAGTCCCGTTCAAAGCATCCTTGGGGTTGATATGTAATGTTTTGTAAATTAGTGATTTACGTGATATTCCTATTAAAATGGGGCGATCTTTAACTCTGTACTCTTCAATATTTTTTAATAATTTGAAATTATCACTCATACTCTTATTAAATCCAATACCGGGATCTAAGATTATTGTGTTTTCTCCATATTGTGATAATTTCATGGTTTGCCTCTCAAAAAACGACTTTACTTCATGACATATTTCATTTTCGACAATATAAGAATGTAAGTCTTCTAAACATTTTCCACTATGCATCATTATATATGGTATATGATTTTTCCCGATATAATCTAACATCTCATTGTCAAAGGTGCCACCGGAAATGTCATTGATAATATCAGCTCCATGTTCTATAGCCATCATGGCCACATCTTTACGAAAGGTGTCTATGGATATTATTACCTCTGGAAATGTTTCTCTTATTCTGACTAAAGAGGGGAGAAGACGTGATAGTTCTTCCTTAGTACTAATGACTTCCATGCCAGGACGTGAAGAAAAAGCTCCTATGTCTATAATGTCGGCACCATCATTTATCATCTTTTCACTTTGCCTTATAATGTCATCGGTATCATTATAACAACCTCCATCAAAAAATGAATCAGGAGTTAAATTTAATATACCCATGATAACAGCTCTGTTCCATGAAAAAAAATACTCCCCAATTTTCAATTTCATAACAAAAAATGTTTATTTTTACATTCTTAAAATTTCGATTATAGTATCTATATGTTTAAAAACAAATTTTCGCAAAAATAAAAAAATATTACGATGAAAGATACACAAAATCAATTTAAAAAGGTCATTGAACAATGTGCCGAAATTTTTACAAAAAAAATGATGGATTATGGCGTGGCATGGCGCATTATGAGAACAACTTCCGTTACAGACCAGATATATATCAAAGCTAATAGAATAAGAAGTTTACAAACTAAAACTGAACGTCTTGTTAATGAAGGCGTTGAACCTGAATTTATTGGTATTATTAATTATTCCGCAATGGCTATCATACAATTACGCCTTGGCGTCGTAGATAAACCTGATCTCGAACCTCAAAAAGCTGCGGAATTGTATCTGGGTGTGCTACAAGAAGCATTCGACCTGATGCAATGTAAAAATCATGATTATGACGAGGCTTGGAGAAGTATGAGAGTAAGTTCTATGACTGATCTTATCTTGATGAAACTTCTTAGAATAAAAGAGATAGAGGATCATAACGGAAAAACGATCATATCCGAAGGCCTGGATGCTAATTATTTCGATATAATTAACTACGCCGTGTTTTGCATGATTCTGTTGTCTGAACAATCTGAATTAATATGAGAAAAGAATATACAAAATCCAGATTCATATCTTTTGCAATCACTTTATGGGCATTAATATCTGCCGTATTTGTCGGCTTATTCCCATCATTTTCATGGATCCTTCTGATTGCTATAATGATACCACTGCTATCATCCTTGTTGTTTCATAAATATTATGATAAGGCGGGCTTGTCATTGTGCCGTGTTCTGGTAGGTGCTTTGTTTGTTTTTAGCAGCATGACTAAGGGCGTTGACCCTCTCGGAACAAAATATAAAATGCTCGACTATTTCATCGCATACAATATAGAATGGCTCAATAGTCTCGCCCTGATATTATCGATAATATTGATATTGGCTGAATTTATTGTCGGATTCTGCTTGATATTCAATCTGTTGCCGCGCCTCGCTACGCTCGGCGCTTCTCTGCTGATGATCTTCTTTACCACTACAACTTTCTTCGATGCTTTATATAATCTGGTCCCGGACTGTGGATGCTTCGGAACAGCAATAAAAATGAGTAACTGGCAAACATTCTTTAAAAACCTTATAATACTAGCTATATTGATACCTCTGATATTCAATAATAAATCTCTGGTAAATAGAAGAGTTACACCACTTGGACAATCTATCTTTACCTTTATTTTCATTGCTCTATTCGTCGGATTCGAAATTTATAATGTCAGACATCTCCCCCTAATAGATTTTATGGAATGGAAAATAGGACGTGATATAAAACCCGCCGAAAACCCTAAACCAGCTGATATTTATCTCACCTTTAAAAATATTGAAACAAACGAAACAAAAGAATATCTGTCTCCAAACTATCCATGGAACGACTCCGTATGGATGTCTAAATGGGAATTCGTATCTCAACGCCAAGAAGGTGGCACTCGATCTATCGGATTCTCTATGCTCAATGAAGATGGTGACGATTATACTCACATTCTATACGAAACAGAAAATCTTTTCGTTTTCGTGTCGCCTTATCTTAATGAATTGTCTGAACTCAATCTCGCTGAATGCCAACGTGTCTATGATATTATAAACGAAATGGGTTATAACTACCTATGGATTACTTCTGTAAACCCTGAATATATCCATGAACTTCAAGATCAATATTATATTTTTGATGAGGTTTATTTCGGTGATGAACTGGAACTGAAAGCTATGGTGAGATCTAATCCTGGTCTCATCTTGATAAATGATGGAATCATAATTGATAAATGGAGCAAAATAGACTTCCCTCAAAAAGAAGAAATTAATAATCTTATCGAAACTCTATATTGATATCAAATTGTCCATTGATTGAATGTCTTCTCAGATTCAATTAATGGACAACATAATTAATTAATAAATGATTTCCTATATCATCAGAAAAATATTATACGGACTGGCAGTTCTCTGGGGTGTGGTTACTCTGGTGTTTTTCCTGTTTAATATAGTTCCTGGCGACCCTGTGAGAATGATGCTAGGTCAAAGAGCCGATGAATCTGATGTTCAAGCTATAAGAGAAGAACTTGGATTGAATAAAAACATCTTTATGCAATATGTAGCTTATCTTAATGATCTGATGCCAATCTCGTTCTATAAAAATTCAACTGATCTTAAGCCCTACGAAACTAATGATTCAAATTCAAATGCTCCTTATTCAAATTTCAAGCATTATAGCATCATCACAAATGTCGCTAATGTGGATATAGTCTTGAAAACCCCTTATCTAAGATATTCTTACCAAAGCAAAAGATCTGTAGGAACAATCTTGTCAGAAGCATTCCCAAATACAATGATATTGGCATCCGTGGCAATTACCTTTGCTTTAATACTGGGAGTCTTTATAGGTGTGCTCACTGCTGTATATAATACTGAATTTCTAAACAAACTGACATTGTTCATCACTACTATCGGAATGTCCTTGCCATCTTTCTTCGCGGCAATCTTGATAGCATGGCTGTTTGGATATGTCTGGGAATCATTTACCGGACTCAGCATGACAGGTAATCTTTATTCTGTTGATGATTATGGAAATGGAGCTTATCTGGATATAAAGAATCTCATACTTCCTGCATTTACACTTGGACTCAGACCATTGGCTGTTGTGGTCGAACTCACTAGAACATCATTGCTGGAAACTCTCTCCATGGATTATATCAGGACAGCTCGTGCTAAAGGATTGAAAAAATGGCGTGTGGTAACTGTACATGCTCTTAGAAATGCCATGACTCCTGTAGTTACAGCAATCTCAGGTTGGTTTGCTTCTCTTATGGCAGGAGCCGTATTCGTGGAATATGTATTCGACTGGAAAGGTATTGGAGTCATAATCGTTGATGCTCTCGATACTTTTGACTTCCCAGTGATAATGGGCGCAGTTCTCCTTATAGGATTTATGCTTGTAATAATCAATATTATAGTAGATATAATTTACGCCCTCTTGGATCCTAGAATACGAATATTCTAAAATCTGAAAATGTATTATGTCGTTTTAAATATAAAAATTATATTTTTTTCTAAAATACATCTTATTAAATCCTATTTTTTCTAAATTTGCAACATAAAAACGCACGAACAGATCCTATCCTTGCTTCGTGCATATAATTTACGAATTTAAAATTATTGATCATGAGAAGAAAAATAGTTGCAGGAAATTGGAAAATGAATCTCGATTTCCAAGAAGCTCAAGACCTGGTAGAAGGTATCGCTAACCTCTGTGAAGAAAAACAACCTGATTGCGATATAATTATCTGTCCTCCTTTCCCTTATCTGGAAATGACATCCGATATGGCTGATGATACACAATATTTCTACGTGGGTGCTCAAAACGTGAATGATAATGATTCTGGAGCTTATACTGGTGAAGTCTCAGCAAAAATGCTCGACTCCCTAGGAACACAATTCTGCATCGTTGGCCATAGCGAAAGAAGAAAATATTATAATGAGGATAATGCATTATTAGCAGTTAAAATAAAGAAACTTCTTGAATACCAAATTGTTCCTATTTATTGCGTGGGCGAAGTACTCGAGGAAAGAGAAGCTAATACTCATTTTGATGTCATTAAAAAACAAATTGAAGAGGCTCTCTTTAATCTTGATGTGGCTGACATGGAAAATGTTGTCATAGCCTACGAACCTGTTTGGGCTATAGGAACAGGTAAAACAGCAACTCCACAACAGGCTGAAGAAGTTCATAAATTTATTCGTACTCTTATATGTGAAAAATTTGGTGAAGATATTGCAAATCAAATACGTATCCTCTATGGTGGTAGCTGTAACGCTAAAAATGCATCCGATTTGTTCGCTCAAGAAAATATTGACGGCGGCTTGATAGGTGGCGCATCACTTAAAGCTGAAGATTTTATAAGCATAGCAGTTCAGGCTTCTAAATGATCGCTTATGAATTACTATGCCTGTTCGTTTTCAAGTCCGGAAAATGATAACCTGAGAGATATGTTCATGGAACTGCTCGGAGATATTGGCTTCGACAGTTTTATGGACATAGATGGCGGCTTCGAGGCTTACTGCCAAGAACAAAATTTAAATGAAAATGAAATCAACGAAATATTGCAAATGGAACAGTTTGCAAATGTCAGATTTCTAAAAAAAGAACTTATCCCTGATCAAGATTGGAACGCCACATGGGAGGCTTCGTATGAACCGGTCGTTATCAATGAATTATGTAGAATAAGAGCTCCTTTCCATAAAGTGAACGACTCTTTTAAATACGACCTCGTCATTGAACCTAAAATGTCATTCGGTACAGCTCATCATGAAACAACATCTCAGATTATAGAACTTATGCTTCAATCTGAATTCAAAGGTCTTGATGTCTTAGATATGGGCTCTGGAACCGGAGTGCTTGCAATCCTTGCTAAAAAACTGGGCTCCGATTATACCCTGGCTATCGATAACGATGAATGGGCTTATCGTAATGCCTTGGATAATGTCAGACTTAATGACGAAAATGATATTGTAGTAGAACTTGGTGATGCTAATTCATTGAATAATAGATTGTTCGATCTTGTCCTGGCTAATATCAATAGAAATATACTCCTAAGAGATATGAAAGAATATGTGAAATGCCTTAATGATGGTGGTAAAATATTTTTTAGTGGTTTCTATGAGGAGGATCTTGTCCTAATATCAAAGGAAGCTGAACGCTTGGGACTGACATATTCTAATCATGTAACAAAAAATAATTGGACAGCAGCTGTCTTTGTTAAATAATTATGTGCGTACCAATATTTATAACTTTAATAATAGCTTACCTCTTGGGCTCTATACCAAGCTCGGTATGGATTGGAAAATTATTCTTTGACGTTGATGTCAGAGAACATGGCTCTGGTAATGCCGGTACAACAAATACTTTCAGAGTACTGGGATACAAGGCCGGAATTCCTGTGTTCATTATAGATGCTTTGAAAGGTTTGCTCGCTATTATTATGTGTGGAGTTGTCTTCGGATATTTCCCTCAAATAGAAATGCCTGATTATATGGAAATACTTACTGCAGCTGCAGTAGTTCTAGGACATATTTATCCGGTATTTGCTGGGTTTAGAGGCGGTAAAGGTGTCGCAACATTGCTAGGTGTGGGATTCGGATTAATACCTGTACCTGCACTTATTGCCCTGGGAATATTTGCTGTAGTACTATTATGCTTCGGCTATGTCTCCCTGGCAAGTATTACTGCAACTATAATATTGCCCTTCGTGACATACTTCTTCGTAATGCCCGAATCACCACTCTTGCTGATTTTGACAATAGCGGTAGCTATATTCGTCCCAATAACACACATGAATAACATTAAACGTCTATTGAACGGAACAGAAAATAAGTTGTTGAAAAGAAAAAATAAAAAATAATTGTTTTTTTTGAATGAAATTAGTTTCTTTTTTTGTAATTTTACAAACTGAAAAATACAAGAATTATGAAATTTATACTCTCAAGTTTTAAATTATTAAAAGCTGTACAATCGCTTAGCGGTGTTATTAATTCAAATAATACTTTGCCTATCTTGGATGACTTCTTGTTCAATGTCTCTGAAAATGAACTGAAGATAACAGCTTCAGATTTGGAAACAACAATGGTTATAACAATCCAACCTGATTTGGTTGAAGGTGTAGGTGAGGTGACAATACCTGCTCGTTTGCTTATAGATATATTGAAAAATTTCCCAGATATCCCGGTCTCATTTAATATCGATGAGAATACCTTGGCAATTGAAATCACAACAGAAGAAGGTCGATATAAAATGGTTGGCCATAAGAGCGATGAATTCCCTCAGATACCGGTGTTGGAAGAACAACTGAAATGGGAAATACCTGCCGATGTATTAGTATGCGGCTTTGAAAAGACTATCTTCGCAACAGGAAATGATGAAATTCGTCCAGTCATGACTGGTGTCTTTATGGAAATGACTAATAATGGACTGAATTTTGTCGCTACTGATGCTCATAAATTAGTTCGATATAGAAGAATGGATATTAAATCGGATGTCCTGGCTTCTTTTATAGTCCCTAAAAAACCTCTTAATCAATTGAAAAACTCTTTGGCAACTAAAGCTGATGAGATGGTAAGCGTAGAATTTAATAAAACTAATGCTTCGTTTACAATATCTGGTCTTAAACTCGTCTGTCGTCTCATCGATGGAAGATATCCTAACTATGAGGCCGTAATTCCTAAATCAAATCCTAATAAATTAACTATCGACCGTCAATTGTTGTTGTCAGCAATACGTCGTGTGGCTATCTTCTCAAGTAAAGCTACTCATCAGATTCGTTTTAAAATAGCTGGTCAAGAGTTATTGTTGACAGCAGAAGATAAAGATTATTACAACGAAGCTAAGGAACGTCTCTCTTGTAATTATGATGGAGATGATATTGAGATCGGTTTTAATTCACGTTTCTTCCAAGAAATGTTGGGAAATCTTAACCAATCGGAAATATTGCTGGAAATGTCTGCCCCTAATAGAGCAGGTATCATAACTCCTATTGATAATCAAAATCCAGATGAGGATATATTAATGTTATTGATGCCTGTAATGCTGAATTGATTCTTGAAAAATATGTTTATATGTCGAGACGCCATTATGATTTGGCGTCTTTTTTATTATATCGCATAATAATTATTTACATTATAATTAATAATATCCCTACTAATCACGGTTTAATTGGCGTAAAAAAGAGACTCCCTAAAATGGGAGCCTCTAAAGCATAAGATAAAATATGTGGTATATAAGAAAAATTACTTCTGATTTTGTTATCTAGGATTGTCGTAGTAATCCTGAGCCTCGTCTCCATAATTGATACCAGGATTAACACTGCCATCTTCATTATAGTACTCCATAAATGGACTATATGATCTTGAATAAATTTCTGTCGTCCATCTGTTGTTGTTGATCTCACCAATAGCATCAGAGTGAATGAGCTGGAAGTCATTCGTGGCAATGTCTCTAGTCATAAATACGAACTTTTTATTCCTTTGTTTGTCTAATGTATAGTAATGCCATATCTCGTATGGATAAGCACCAGGTTCATTATGATTTTGTACAATTCTGTCAGGTGCACCATATTTTAAGAATACAATACCTCTGTCAGTCTGATAACCTTTAACTCTCTGCGCTGTAAATGAGGCGTTTACACGTTTGACCTGCTCGTAATAGCTGGTCCACGCAATGTCTGGTGATAAAGCATTACGTCCAACCCAGAAACTATAAAAATACTGCTGCATAGTTTGAATGTCGTCAGTCTTGATAAGACTTAATGCGTATTCTCTTTCAATCTGTGATGAAATAGCCTCTAATGTTCTGATATATTCTCTTATAGTGTCAATGTTGTCAATATTACCAGAAAATACCTTCGATGGATCAATAGATGCTAAAGCAAGAGCGTCAATCTGATAGTTTGAATTACTTCTCTGGAAGAAAAACTGATTGTAACCTATAATGTCATTATTTCTGTCTCGTGCCTCAAGTACTAGATAATAGTTGCCAGATGGAAGATTGCTGATGTCAATAGTATTGATAATTACCTCCGTGTCTTTAACATTCATTCTCTTGCTGAAAAAATGATTGTCAACTCTGGTATTGCTTTCAAAGGTCATGATATATGTGTTGAGAAGGTATTTCTCATTCTCACCTAAAGCCTTTTTGCTATTATAAATCTCAGCATAGAACGTCAATCTGTTCAATGACTCAGGATAATATGGCATGATCATAGGAATAAGATCAAAACCATTTTTTGAGTATGCATTCACAGTCTCGGTAGGCATATAGTCTTCAAGGGCTATTATACTGGAAAAACAGATGTTTTCAGGGAAATCAACAATGACATTCTCTTCTACCTTCAAAGGATTCTTATTGATGTTGTTGGCATCTTCTATGTTAACTTCCATTGTGTATTCGCCATTTGCTAATGAATAACGTTGTACATCCATGAAGAAACCGCTGATGTTTGCTGTGTCGGCGACCTTTGGACTTACTACAACATATTTGTCATAATTTTTGATTGATTCACCTTGTTTAAATAATACCGTCACATTAATTGAGGCTTCATATTGTCCATCCTGATCCATGGTATATACCAAACTGCTACAGTCAAAGGTAATATATGTTTCTAAATAAGGTGTACTGCCTTCTTCTGTAATATTAAATGTTCCGTATGAAATATAGGAATTAATATTCTTTTGCTGGGCTTTAACTTGTAAAGCGATAAATGCTAAAAAACAAAATGCTAATAATTTTTTCATCTGTCTAATTTTTTCTTTGTTAAAAATCACGATGCAAAATTACATAATGTTTAGCTTCTGTCAAGTTTTTTTGGCTTGTTTTTTATGGAAATTTATGGAAGAAATTTTTATAAATTAATGTAAATCAGTATTATACAAAAATGCTTTCCCTAGAAATTCGATTTTATATAATCTAATAAGAATTGACCTAAATTGTCCTCAATGTTGAAGATGTCTTTTAATTTATTGCTTCTTTTATTTGTTGCACTATATGTTAATCCTAACAAAACCGCTATTTCAGTGTCGCTAAAATCCATTATGAATAGTATCAAGAACTTAATATCACTATTGGTGATACCTTCAAATTCATTCTTTAGATTTCCAATAAAATTAGGAAAACTTTCATTAAATGTTTTTGTTAAGATAATGAGTTCGTTGTTTGATATCGCATATTTACTATGCTCATTAACATTCTTAATCATAATGGTTTTGCCATCTAAAGAATGTTTTATCTTATTATATATGTTGCTTTCGCAAAAAAGTTTGTATGAGGTCTCAAAATCATTCTCATTCTCAATGCTTTCTAATTTCTTAGAAATATCTTTTATGATTTTCTCCTTCTTCTTAATATTAATTTGACTATCTCTAATTGCTTCCTCTGCTTCAGAAATTTTTTTGCGATAATTCTTTCTGTTGGTGATAAATAAATAAACTACTATTATAATGGTTATTGTAGAGAATATTAAAGCGATTTTATTATACTTGCTATTTTTATCTATTATGATCTCTTCGTTGATATTAGTGTCATATATATTTTCCAAATCAAGTTTTAGGGGTGTCCGTCTGATTTCAGAAGAATTGCTTTGTGCCTGGTGTTGAATGTATATTAGTTCGTTTTCATTGTCTTTCAAGTTAAAATAAGCCTCAGCTAATTTCTCGGATGCCATCAGTTTTTCTTGAATATTACCATTGTCAAAACAGAATTTCAGATGGGGTAGGGCTGACTCATAATTTCTTTCATAGAAATACTTAGTACCTATCACTGAATGATAATCATAATCTTGTATAATAGTGTTAAAATGATTCTCGAATATGGAATCTGCTATATTGTAATCGTTTAATTCATATAGAGTTACAAGTTTATTGTCGATAATTTTTCTATAGATGTTTTTAGGAATATTATCATATTCTTCTGCCATTTCAAAATAAATCATAGCAATGTCTGGAATATGATTGTATCTGTATAGTTTTCCAATTTTTATAAGCATATTCAGAGATTTTTCTATATTTTCGGCTTTCTTGTAATCAGAGAGAGACTTGTCATATAATTCAGCCGTTTGCTTGAATATGTTTAATTCATTATATAGGTCACCGAGACGTTCAAAGACTTCAGCTCGGAATTGATAGTCGTATTTTTTAATGTTTTTTTTCTGGGAAAGATAAAGATTTATATAATGTAAAGCTTTATAATAACTCTCAGCAGATTGAAAGAACTGTTCGGAAGAATGCTTGTTGGCTGCGTTTATATAATGAATTTGTGATATTTTTTTATTAATTTCTATGTTTTTGTGATATTTTTTGGCACACTCTTCTGCAATAATGATGCTATTTTCACTTATTGTATCCATGTTTGAATCTGTAATGTTCAAAATAGTATCACAATACGATCTTGATATCCTATCACATGATGATGATGTTATTGATATGATTATCAGAGATATAATGCTAATATATTTAAAAATTCTTCTCATTTGCGATTACAAAAATACTGCTTTTATTTGGTGTTTTTAAAAAAAAATTTTTTTTTTTAAAAAAAAGCTTGCATAAAACAAAAAAATTGTATCTTTGCAGCGGAGAAATGGCAGAGTGGTCGATCGCGGCGGTCTTGAAAACCGTTGTACAGCAATGTACCGGGGGTTCGAATCCCTCTTTCTCCGCGGAGATGAAGCGACTGCAAAGTCGCTTTTGTTCTTTAAGAAAGATTTTGAAATAGGAGAGATGCCAGAGTGGTCGAATGGGGCGGTCTCGAAAACCGTTGACCGCATCAGCGGTCCGAGGGTTCGAATCCCTCTCTCTCCGCAAAGACGAAGCATTTGCTCCGTCTTTTTTATTATATGTAATTCATAGAATTATCTTACTATGCAAGAAATCAATCCAAAAGAAACAAGTCGTGCTTTCGCTTTTGATATGTGGATGTCATCGCCAATGCCAATGGTAACTCTTACAAAAACATTTGACATCACTCATATTTATAAAATAAGTAGAAGAAAGAAAGTGAAATTTAATGCGCTTTTATGTTGGTGTATCGCTAAGGCTGCAAGTCAAATTGAGGAATTTTACATTCTACCTGTATGCGGCTCTATGTATAAATACGACCGTATAGCTGTAAATGTTATTGTTAATAATAAAAAAGGTGGAATTAATTCATGTGATATTCTTTATACAGATGATTTCAATAGATTTGTTGCTGATTATGTTAATTTAACAACGAGTGTAAGTGATTCCTGTGAAAGCATTTTTAATGAAGATGCTATGATAGTCGGTACTTCTGCGATGATCGCAACAGAACTAGATAGCATAGTGAATCAATATACAGATAAGTTTCTAAACCCAATGGTGATGTGGGGAAGATATCGTAAGTCTTTGTTTAAGGTGTCTTTGCCAATCTCTTTCCAATTTCATCATGTACAAATGGATGGAGGTCATGCGGCAAAATTTTTAGATTTATTACAGAAAACTATAATGTCTTTATGATGTTTATGTTATCTTTGTTCAAAATATATTTATATGAACGAGAATAATAATTTATCTAATAAATATACACTTGCGGAAGAAGTCGCTAATACAATCTCTCATGTCGTAGGTCTTATAATGAGCATAGTTGTATGTTTATTGTTTTTATTTAAAGCTTATCAATCAACAGATACTATATCCATCGTTAGTTTATGGATATATTTTTTCGGTGTGGCTAGCTCTTATTTGGCGTCATCATTATACCACGCATGTCCGTCAAAAAATGAAGGTACAAAATTATTATTAAGAAAATTTGATCATGCAGCTATATATTGGCATATTGCCAGTAGTTACACTCCAATAACATTAATAGCAATGTATAAATTCGGTGTGACAGGATGGGCGTTTTCCATATTTTCTCTTGTATGGCTTTGTGCGATAATTGGGACAGTATTGACATTTAGAAAAATTAAATCACACAGCTATTTCAAAACGGTGTGTTATGTTATGATGGGACTATTAATTCTTATTGCATTTAAACCATTTTATGAAAGTGTTGGTGTGAAAATAGTTATGCTTGTAGTTCTTGAAGGTGTTAGTTATATTATAGGTGCTGTATTATATAGCTTTAAGAAAATCAAATATATACATTCAGTATTCCATATCTTTGTTGTTTTTGGAGATGTGTTCCATATGTTAGCGGTATGGAAGATTTTGCAGATGTATCTTCTTGTATCTTAATGATATATATAAAAAATAAAAATATTTTCTCCAATATGTAGGTACAGAAGAAAAAAATTGTATTTTTGCAGTGGAGAAATGGCAGAGTGGTCGATCGCGGCGGTCTTGAAAACCGTTGTACAGCAATGTACCGGGGGTTCGAATCCCTCTTTCTCCGCCAAAAATGACTTCTTGAATAAGTCCATAATAAAAAAAGCTGAGGTTTCTTAATCTCAGCTTTTTTATTGATGTTTTGTTTTTATTCCAGTGATCTCTCTGCTTTTCGGAGAGCTCTTTCTTCTTGTTTTCTGAGTTTCTTCAGTTTCTTATCTATAGATTTTTGGTGAATCTTTGGATTATCGCCACGGAATACATATTCGTCTCTTATATACTCACTTCTGTCCTCGTTAAAGACATAGATCAATCTGGCTGTTACAGTGTTGTTGTATTGTTCTCGAGTACAGTCGTATTCTCCGTTTACAAGGTAGAAATCTCGTGTTCTGATTTTAGCCATAGAATATTGAAAACGAACTCCAAGTTTTAATCTGTCATAAATTCTAATTTTTAAATCACCTAAAAAACAGAAATCATTAAGATTATATTTATCCTCTCCAGTGTAAGATAAATTGACATTGGTAAGTTTACCATGTTCATATTCTTTCAATCCGATAAGACGACCGTATGAGAATCCAATACCTATTGAGGCTAATTGCTTGTCGCTGAAGTAAAAAATAAGAGGCACTTCCAAATAATTCATATAAAGATCGTAGGCTCCTGTAACAGGATCTTTCTCATCACTGACAAAATATCCGTCATACCCCAAGCCAGTAGTAAAATACGTATTATTGTTGTTGTCAACATATTGAGCTCTTTGATGAGAGCCTTTCTGATCAAAAACGACCTCTAATGCGATGTCGAAATTGAAATTATTTTTTTTATATATAGGGACAATCGCTCCTAAACCTCCATGAAATCCTAATCTACGATAACCGTATGCCTGATCACCATCGACTTGAGATAGATTTAATCCCATAAATGCTTCTCCCTTTACGATTTGTGCCTTTGACTCTATTGATAAAAATGACAAAATAGCACCTAAAACAAATATTGTAAGTATCTTTTTCATGGTATTATAACGATGATAAACACATTTAATTATTTATTATGATATTTTTCATGCTAAGACTGATTCTTTTTCTTTCGATATCAACCTCAGTTACTGTTACTTTTACTTTCTGATTAAGTTTTACAATTTCATTGGGATCCTTGATGTATTGATTTGACATCTGACTGATATGTACAAGCCCGTCTTGGTGTACGCCTATATCTACAAAACAACCGAATGCTGTTATGTTAGTTACAATACCATAGAGCTGCATTCCTATTTTAAGGTCATTCATTGTACGAACATCTTTGCTAAACTCAAATACCTCAAAACTCTTACGAGGATCGCGACCAGGTTTTTCTAGTTCGTTTATAATGTCGTTTATTGTTTCAATGCCAACCCCACTTTCTATAAATTCAGTCGGTTTTATTTTAGAGATAAGTTCTTTATTTCCAATAAGATCTTTGACATTTACATCGAGTTTCTTAGCCATTTTTTCAACAATATGATAACTTTCGGGGTGAACGGCACTGGCATCTAGTGGTTGTGATGCTCCGTGTATTCTTAAGAATCCTGCACATTGTTCATAAGCTTTTTCTCCTAGACGAGGTACTTTAAGTAATTGTTTGCGACTAGAGAAGCCACCGTTTTCATTACGATATTTGACAATATTACTCGCCAATTGAGGACCGACGCCACTTACGTATGATAAAAGCTGCTCGCTTGCGGAGTTAAGTTCAACTCCAACAGCATTTACGCAGCTTTCCACAACATGAGCTAGCTCTTCTGTAAGGAGTTTCTGGTTAACATCATGTTGATATTGTCCCACACCTATTGATTTAGGGTCTATTTTTACCAATTCTGCAAGCGGATCCATCAAACGACGACCTATGCTTACGGCTCCTCTAACAGTGATGTCATAATCAGGAAATTCATCTCTTGCTACTTTAGATGCTGAATATATTGATGCTCCACTTTCATTAACCATAACCGCTGTGATGTCGCGATCGAAGGCGATACCATGGATGAAATCCTCTGTTTCACGTCCTGCTGTGCCATTGCCGATAGCTATCACGTCTATTTTATATGCATTGACAAGTGATCTTATTTTGTTGGATGCTTGCCGTATTTGTGATTGTGGCGGATGAGGGAATATTGTCTCATTATGTAATAAAGCTCCATATTCATTGAGTATAACGACTTTACATCCTGTTCTAAAACCTGGGTCAAGGGCTAGAACTCTTTTCTGTCCTATAGGTGCCGCCAATAAGAGTTGTCGTAGATTCTCAGCAAACACTTTTACTGCTACTTCATCTGCTTTTTCTTTATACATGGCACGAATCTCAGTCTCTAATGATGGCTCTAGAAGTCGTTTCCATGCATCATCGATAGCGTCTTGAACCAAATCGGTAGAGGAATTGTCAGCCTTTAGGAAAATGTTATCCAAAGTCTTTAAAGCGTCTTCATCGTTTATTCGGAGTTTGACTTTAAGAAAACCTTCTTGTTCTGCGCGAAACATGGCTAGAATACGGTGTGATGGAGCCTCGTTAATAGGCTCTTTCCAATCAAAATATTGTTGGTATGTCTTTGCGTCAACTTCTTTGTCCTTAACAACGGAAGATGTTATTATACCATCCTGATGATATATTTTACGGATCAAGTTTCTTCCTTTGATATTTTCAGAAACCCATTCGGCCATAATATCACAAGCTCCTTTTAATGCATCTTTAACGTTCTCAACGCCTTTTTCAATATTAATATATTTTTCAGCCATGGCATCAACATCGTCATGGCTTTGCGACATTATCAGTTTGGCAAGAGGTTCCAATCCTTTTTGACGTGCTATCTCCGCTCTTGTTTTTCTTTTTGGCTTATATGGTAAATATAAATCTTCAACGTCTTGTAATGTCTTGGCATTCCTAATGTTATTTTCCAAGTCCGGAGTTAGCTTTTCTTGCTCAGCAATGGATTTTAATACGAATTCTTTTCTCTTTTCCAGCTCTTCCAGTTGTTCTATTCTTTTTTGTATAGCAGCAACGACTTCTTCATTCATTGTGTTTGTCATTTCCTTGCGGTAACGTGCTATAAATGGAACGGTACAACCATCATTCAAAAGCATTATTACATTTGATGCTATAGTTTGTGTTATTGAAAATTCTTTTGCTATCTGATTGCTGAAAATAATATTCTCACTCATAATATTTCTTTAAAATGCAAATATAATAATTTATTGCCATATCTTCCATGCGGCTTCAGCTTGTTCATACAACATCTTCATCCCATTGAATGTCGGTATCCCCATTTTAATTCCATTTTTCAGGAAAATGGTTTCTAAAGGATTGTAAATCAAATCTATGAAAATATTGTGAGCTTCTATAGTAGAGTAAGGAAGATCTATATAATTTTCTGTGTCTGGAAACATTCCGACAGGTGTGGTATTTATGATGATCGAATATGGATAAAAACCCTTGTCATATACCTCAAAATATCCGATATCACGACATGTTCTTGGATTTCTACTGACAATTTTAAAAGGAATATTCTCCTGATTTAAGACAAATTGCACAGCCTTAGATGCTCCTCCGCTACCAAAAATAAGAGCCTCTCTTTTATCTTTGATGCTCTCATGGAAATTCTTACACTGTTTGACATCATCAAACAATGCTTTGAATCCAATAACATCAGTATTATAGCCTTTAAGATGCCTTTTCTCATCAATCTTAACGGTATTGACAGCTCCTACTTCTTTTGCATTATCATCAAGAGAATCCAAATAAGGTATAATACTTTCCTTATAAGGGATCGTGACATTAAATCCACTTAGACTTTTATTGTTTTCAATAATATCTAAGAGGTTTTTAATATCTTGAATCTCAATATTTTGATAAGAATAATTGAGTCCTAGATCAGAAAATTTCTTGTTAAAAAAAACTTTCGAGAAGGAATGACTTAGATTTCTTCCGACTAATCCGTATATCTTATCAAAATTATACATGCTAAAGAATTATGCCTTATTTTTTGCCATTTTCTCAGTCAAGATAATAATGCCTGCACCTATTAACAGGATTACTAATGCGATGGCGAATTCAATGTTCATTTCAGGGAAATAATAGCTATAACCCGTTACTTTTTCCTCGCTGCCGAAATAAGTTATGATCTCATTTTTCCAAGGATATATAATAGGCATGCTGCCTAGGATGAAGCCTGTTAGAACAGAAATAGTTATATCACGATAATTCTTAAATATCCATGATAATAGATGAGAGAATGCGAGAAGACCAACAACGCCACCTATTGCTACAGGTATTAATATTTTAAGATTCAAATCATTAACTGCATCGATCATAATAAGCTGATAATTACCCATTAAGACGAGTACAAAAGAGCCTGAAAGACCTGGTAAGATCATGCTGCATGTTGCTACAGCACCACATATTAAAAGATAAATTAGATTGCTGTTTTCTTTTGCAGGAGTTCCGAATGCAATATAAACTGCTATTGCTGTTCCAATTATAAATGCAATTATTGTTTTTATATTTACCTTTTCAATGGTAATTCCTACATAATATATTGAAACCAATATCATTCCGAAGAAAAATGACCAAAGATAGATAGGATATTGTGCGAATAAGAAATCGAAAACTTTTGCTATTGTTAAAATTGCGGTAATGACTCCCAAACCTATAGATACTAAAAACCAAAAGTCAGTATGTTTTATGAAACCTTTAATATCACCTTTGAAAATTAATTTCAATGCTGTGAGGTTGAATGATTTTAGAGCATTGATTAAACGCTCAAAGATTCCTGTGATAAGTGCTATTGTACCACCAGAAACGCCTGGAATTACGTTGGCTGTGCCAACAGCTATTCCTTTAAAGAAATTTGCCAAGTATTGATTCATTTTTTGTTTGTTGTTTTATAATCATTAATTAAGTTTACTATTTCCATATTATTAAGTACAAATTCAGGATCAAAATCAATAAACTCTACATGTCCTTCATAATCAATGTTTAAAGCTTCTTCTAATGTAAGCATTCCTAGTTCTTTATCTTCTTGAACGAAATAGATGAAAGCAAGTCTGTATAATAAAGCAGCATTTCTGCCTAAAAGTTTTAATCCTTTATGAACTGATTTAATTGCATTATCAACATCATCCATAAGAATATAAACTTCCATCAGGGCAATATAAAGATTTGCATCGTAAGGAAATATTGATTCTATTTCTTTCAGATATTTCAGGGAAGTGTCATATTTGCCAAGTTTATTGTTTTCTTCAGCCAAAACATAGAGATAATCTGTATTTCCTGGTGCTAGTTCTCTGGCTTTTTCTAAGAATTTCACGGCTGTGGCCGGATCGTTTTCTTCGCTGAAAATAAAGGCTATTCCTGCATGTGCTTCAGCAGTGTTTTCATCCATTTCAATGGCAAGTTTGAAGTATTTTAAAGCATCAATCTTGTTGGATGTTTTTGATAGAGCTTCACCATAGAGGCAATATATAAGAGGGGTCTTGACATTATTTCTAATAGCTTCCCTGGCTGTTTCTATAGTGTCCTGATATTTGTCTAATTCATTTAAAATCGTTAGAATATTAGTATAAGCCTTTGTTAGTCTAGGGTTTATGGCAAGAGCATATTCATATTGTTCTACAGCTTTTTCTAGAAGGTGCAGACGCAGATAGCAGTTGCCCAAAGCCATCCAAGCATCAATATTATATGGGTTTTTATCAACTTCCTTGTTGAAAAAATCTATGGCATCATCTGCTTTGTCAAGATTGAAATAACAATTGGTGATTTCTATATATTGTTCGTTAAGATCCTGACTTATTCTCAATCCTCTTTTAAAACAATCTATAGCCTTCTCATAATTACTTATCATGATATATTCCAATGCCATTGAATTGTAGATGTCGTCACAATTTTCATCGTTAAGAAGCCTGATAGCCTCTTTATATGCAGATATGGATTTCCTATGTTCATCAAGCAAGGAATAGCAATATCCGAGACTTAATTGATAATCAGGATCTTGGATGGGCATATCATCGCCTGTGAGATATTTTAATGCTTCTTTGGCATTTTGGTTTGATAGAAACTTTTTAGCTATGATCAGATTTGTGATAGGGTTGTATGAGTGATATTTGCTTGCGAGATCAGCAATTAAATTAATTTTTCCGATGTCATTATTTTGGATATAATGCTCCATTATTAGATTTAATTCATCAGCATCGAAATAAATTGACTGTTGGCTATTAAGCTGATCTTCAAATTTATTTATCAACTCCTGAATTTCATAATCATCGAAAAAGCTATCGTCATCAAATCCCATCTTTTTTTTTTGCAAATTTAAGAAAATCTGTTATATCTTTGCAAAAAAAAAGAAATAACATGCCATTAATTAAATCTATTTCTGGTTTTCGTGGTACCATAGGTGGAAGACCAGATGCCGGTCTCACTCCGGTTGATATTGTGAAATTAACGTCATCATTTGTATGTCTTATCCGTCGTTCGGGTATTCAACGACCTCGTATTGTTGTAGGACGTGATGGACGTTTATCTGGTACTATGGTTAATCAATTGGTTTGTGGTAACTTGCAAGCTATGGGTGCGGATGTCGTTGATATTGGTTTGAGTACAACGCCAACAGTTGAAGTTGCTGTTACTGAGATGAAAGCTGATGGAGGTGTGATACTAACGGCAAGTCATAATCCAAGAGAGTGGAATGCTCTTAAGTTGTTGAATAACAAGGGAGAATTTATCTCTAAGGAAGATGGAGAATGGCTTCTTGAAAAAGCTTCATCTGATGATTATGAATTTTCCGAAATAGATGAGATAGGTTCATATACTCTTGAGAATGATTGGATTGAGCGTCACGTCGATAAGGTATGTAATTTACCTTTGGTCAATAAAGAAATTATAGCTAAGGCTAATCTAAAGGTCGTTGTTGATGCTGTTAACTCGACGGGAGGAATAGCAATACCTGTTTTACTCAGAAAGTTAGGCGTAAATGATATTATTGAACTAAATTGCGATGTCACAGGTAATTTCGCTCATAATCCGGAACCTCTTGCTGTGAATTTGGTAGAGACATGTGCTAGGGTAAAAGAAGCTGGAGCGGATTTAGGTATAGTTGTTGACCCTGATGTGGATAGACTTGCATTTATCAATGAAAAAGGAGAGATGTATGGTGAGGAATACACTTTAGTGACAGTAGCATCATATATTTTACAACACAAGAAAGGTAATACGGTATCAAATCTTTCTTCGACGAGAGCTTTGCGCGATCTTACTCAACAATATGGAGCAGAATATTTTGCAGCTGCTGTAGGTGAAGTTAATGTTGTTGAAAAAATGAAAGAGGTTGATGCTGTTATAGGAGGGGAAGGTAATGGAGGCGTTATCTATCCGGATTTGCATTATGGACGTGACGCTTTGGTAGGTGTCGGCTTGTTTTTAACATATCTATGTGAGTCTCAATGTACTTGTTCCGAATTGAAATCTAGATTCCCAATATATTATATGTCTAAAAACAAGATTCAACTAGCTCCGACTACAAATGTTGATCAGATTTTAGATGAGCTGGCTGAAAAATTTAAGGATGAAAAGGTTACCACGATTGATGGAGTGAAGATTGATTTTGCTGATGGTTGGGTGCATTTGCGCAAATCTAATACAGAGCCTATTATAAGGGTCTATTCTGAAGGTAAGACAGAAGCAGAGGCGGAACGTTTTGCACAGATGATGTTAGATGAGGCAAAAAAAATGATGTGATTTTTTTTGAAAATATATTTTTATGTTGTATCTTCGTCACATAATTCTGCGATTATGGACAAGATAAATAAAAAGAAGAGTCACCGTAGGAATTATAAATATCATACGGTGACTTTTAAACTTTCTTCAGGACAATACAAGTCATTGAAGAATTATTGTAAGGCGAGACATACCACACCTATCAAATTGATAAAAAGGAGTATAGAACGTTATATCTCTCATTATGAATACGAAGTTCCTTCTGACTTGTATCTTACGGAAAATCAACTTGAGTTATTTGATGATGAAATGTATAATGAATAATGAATAATGAATAATGTATAGTTATTCATTTTGAGTAAGGTATTCTATTTGCTATTGATCTTCCTAATGTAAGTTCGTCTGCATATTCTAAGGCATCGCCGACAGAAATTCCTTTGGCAATTGTTGTGATGATGCCTTTAAAGTCTTTTAAAACTTTTGAGAGATAGAAGTTTGTCGTATCACCCTCAATGGTGGCAGGTAAAGCCAATATTATTTCTTTAAGATTTTCTTTATGAGACCTTTCAAGAAGTTCATTGATTCTTAAATCGCTAGGAGATATTCCTTCAATAGGGTTTATTGTACCTCCCAGAACATGATACAAACCATTATAAGAAGATGTTCTTTCTATAGCTAATACATCTCTCATGTCAGCGACAACGCATAAAATATTATCATCTCTTTTGGGGTTGGAACATATAGAACATACAGGTTCATCGCTAATATTATAGCATTTTTTGCATAAAACGATGTTGTTTCTCATGTCAGTCAATGATTTACATAAGATGTCTGTTTTATTTTTATCTTCTGCCAATAGATGTAGAGCCAATCTTAAAGCAGTTTTTTTTCCTACACCTGGAAGTTTTGATAATTCGTCAACGGCTTTTTCTAATAATATAGAAGAATATTCTGCCATAATTTTAAACTTTTTTTGCAAATATACGTTAATTTTGCGCTTGATAATTTTTAATAAATTTTATTATGAAAAAAATATTAACAAATTTAACATTAGTGTTGTTTTTCAGTATTTTCACGAATTATTTATATGCACAAGGAGATTATAACAAAACTGATGATTTGGGACGTAAACAAGGAAAATGGATGGAATTTTATGAAAATGGTCAGTTAAGATATACGGGAAAATTTAAGAATAATGAACCTGTAGGTGAGTTCGTTTATTACTCGGCGGAAGGAACAATGATAGGAAGAGGTAATTATCATGACAAGAAAAAGCAAGGTAAGTGGGAATTTTTCAGTGAAGATAATGGTGCTTTAATTCTGCTGGAACATTATGACAATGGTGTCTTGGTTGACAAGTCTGTTGTTTATAATCCTGTTAATCAAAAAGTTGTTGAAGAAACTGAATATGTGAACGGATTACGTCATGGAATATATTACAAATATTATGATAATGGCGTATTGATGATAATGGCTAATTACAATCAAGATACACTTGACGGGGAATATAAAGCATATTATTTTAATGGTAATCTCAAAGAAGAAGGATATTTCAGTTCTGGTGTCAAGATAGGTAAATGGAAGACATACGATACAGATGGAAATCTTCTTTCAGAGGATATACACGATGAAGAGAACTACATAAAACCTGTGTCACAAGATTATGAGTAGTTTTATCGGCAGTGTCGAAGGTAATCTTCCATATTGGATTTGCCTTTTTCATCTGCTATCTTGAAGTAATAACAAGCCATGTCGTAGTCGTTTATACTTCTGTAATATAATCCCAAATTGAAGTATGCTTGTGCGTAATCTGGGTTTATTTCTGTTGTCTTAAGGTAATCCTCTATTGCTTCTTGTTTTAAGAAGTTGTTATATTTTGCGCATCCGCGATAGAAATAAGCCTCGTGATTGTTTTTATCGTGTTTAATGGCAGTATTGAAGTATTCTATTGCTTCATCAAATTGTGAAGAATATAGATAATCCATACCTTTATCAAAATAAAATCTCGATTTTTCAACATTATTACCGCAGCTTACAAGTCCTAATAAAATGATAATTGATAATAATTTTGATATTTTTCTCATAGATATTAAATTTTTGCAAAAATAATCTTTTTTTCATTAAAAATAAATCCAATATGCGCTAAACCTGCCTTCTGAATCCAACATTAATGCTGGCATAGGTAATTTGATCACATTTGCTAGTTTTAACGCACTTTTAAGAAATTTATTGTTTACTGGTATTCTGGAAAGGTCGATGTCGGGAGATAATATAAATTGTCGGGTTCTGTTAAATTGAGGTATCTCTTGACCATTATACGATGTGGCGTTATAGAAAGATCCTGTCATTCCATCGCCGCTATATCCAAGAGCGATATTAAGCCATGCTGGGAATCTGCTATCGTCATTCAGAAATAGAGATTTGATATTGAATGATAGCCAAATAGTCTGACCATTATAATCTTTTAGCATTTGTTCGATAAAATTGCTACCTAGCAGATCGGGTCTGTATTGTGGATATTGAGTAGGATGAAAAGAATATTTCATGCTGATTCTTTGTTCATGCCATAAAGCCTGTTGTCCCATAAATAATCCTGTTCCCAAAGCATTGGCAATCATGTCGCCCCATGAGAAACCCCAACCGCTTGAGAATCCATCGAATATTTCTACTGTTGTTAAATAAAGAAATCCGAAGGGACCTCCATATAACATAGAATGTTTTTCGTCCCATCCGGCTAAACGGAATGCTTCGTAGCTGAGAAGTCCTAATTGGTAAGCCGACATGCTATGACCTATTTTATCCATTTGCAGCCAATCTGCGTTGTCATTGTGAAAATGAAAAGAAGATTGTTCATAACCTGCATACCACAAGAAATACAGTCCGCTCATGGTACCGGCATAAATGGCGGCTTCGGTACCAGCTATGATAGCGACATTCTTTTTTACTTTATTGATGGAATCGTTTATATATAAATTATTATTTATCTGTGCATCAGATGTTTTAATACACGATATAAGTGATATGAATATTATTATTTGTTTTAACGAGTTCAATTTACTTAATTTTTATTTCCAGATTTTATTTTTATTTAATGCTTTTCTGTATTTCTCAGCGTTGATATTATGCTCTTTAATATTCTTGGCAAAAACGTGATAGCCTGAGAGGTCGTCTTTTGCACAGAAATAAAAGTATTTGTGTTGTTCGGCGTTTAAGACAGCGTCAATAGCAGCTATGGATGGTATGCATATAGGTCCTGGAGGTAGTCCTGTATGCTTATAAGTGTTGTAAGGAGATTCTATTTCTTTGTGAACATCTAAGACTCTTTTTATCTCGAAATCGCCTAAAGCGAATACTAATGTAGGGTCGGCTTGAAGCAACCAATTTTTGTTTAATCTATTAATATATACACCAGCTATACGTGGCATTTCTGAAGTTTTGACAGTTTCTTTATCAACAATAGACGCTAATATACTAACTTCTATAGGGCTGAGACCTATTTCTTCTGATTTTTTTATACGTTTGTCGTTCCAGAAGATGTCATATTCTTTTTTCATTCTTTCGATAAAATCGACTGCATCAATATTCCAGTAGATTTCGTATGTGTTAGGAATAAACAGAGCTGCTATGTTATCTTCATTAAAACCTGCGTTTTTCAATGATTCGCTATTGATGATAGCATTGAGTATTGTTATGGAATCGAGTTCTAACTGTTCATTGATACGTGATGATAATTGTTCTATGGTCCTAATATTATTAAAGGTGAAATTTACGGGTGTTTGGCTGCCTGAACGCAATTTGTTTATCAACTGGTTGTTATTAAGGTCATTTGTAATAGTATAATGTCCAGTTTTTATATATTTTGGATAGTCCAATTTATCAGCCAACCATTCGAAAGATTTTTTATTTATGATGACACTATCAGTATAAAGTTTGTCTTTTATTGTTTCGAAATTATCTGATTTACTGATATACAATGAGTAGTATTCATCATTGACCTTAGTATTTGGTAACAAGATGGCTTTATACATTTTTATTAGTACGAAGGTAGATATTAATACAAAAATTCCGAGGCAGAGAAAGACAATTCGTTTTATTTTTCTTAATTTTTTTACCTGTTCATTATGATATGATCTATAAGTATTCATCAGAAGTTATTGTTAATATATTGAAATTCAAGTTCGTCAATGAAACCATTATTTGTTTTGATCCAATCTTTTCTATGTCCGCATTGTTGGAATCCAATTTTTCTAAAGAGATTGATACTGTCGGTATTTAAAATATCAATCAGGCAGTATAATTGTTTTAATAGCAACACATTAAAACAATAGTTTATAATAAGTTCAAGGGCTTCTTTAGCGTATCCAAGTTTTCTATATTCTTTTTGGATGAGGATGCCAATGCCAGCGCGCAAGTGAATAGGGTCGAAGTCGTAAATATCTATACAACCTATACAATTGCGGTCTGATTTTTTTTCTATCATTATGCGCAATTGTCTAACGGAGAATAGATCGTTGTTATTTAGTAAAAATTCTTCGATTTGGTACATGGAATAAGGCATATAAGTCTCACTTACTTTCCAAATCTCCTGATCATTTTCCCAATTGTATATTAATTTGGCATCCTGAGGTTCTGCGGCTCTTAAAATAATATTTTCACTTTGAGCGAACATTGTTAAAAAATTAGTTTGCAAAGATAAACATTCCGTCAAAAACAAATGTTGCTGGACCCGATAATATTACATTTTTGAATGTATTATTAACTTTTGTAAATTTTACATTGAGTTTAGCTATTCTGGTATATACATCGATATTGTCTCCTCCGTACCATAGAGAAGCTGCTATGGCAGAGGCTGTCACTCCTGTTCCGCATGCAAGAGTTTCATTTTCGACACCTCTTTCGTATGTCCTTATTCTTACAATATCGTTCACAAAAGAAAGAAAATCTACATTGACTCCATCTTCAGACACTTTTTTATCATAACGAATATCAGCTCCTTCTTTATTTATATCTATTTGATCTAAGTCGTTGGTTTTCTTTACATAATGAGGTGAACCAGTGTTTATGATTAGTCTTTCGTCATTAATGTCGTATGACAAAATGTCACGCATTGTCAGTTCTACATAAAAGTCATTTTCGTTTATTTTATGAATTATGGCTTTGTGTAATCCATCTATTGCTTCATAATCTGCTAAATTATTTACTATACCTTCTTGATGTGCGAAAGCGGCGATACAGCGGCCGCCATTACCGCAGAAGGTACTTTCTTTACCGTCGCAATTATAATATTTCATTCTAAAATCATGTTCATCAGAAGGTAATAATACTATCAGACCATCGGCTCCAACACCGATTCTTCTGTTACATATTCTTGCGATTAGTTCTTCAGGTAATAATAATTCTTCAGAAATGGCGTTTATCATGATGAAATCATTGCCTGCGCCATGATATTTGCTAAATCTAATATGATGATTTTCAGTTTTTTGCATAAAAAATTCTCCTATTGAGTTAAATAAATATTTTGGCAGGAATTTTGATGTAAAGATAATAAAAATTAAAAACAAACCAATTATTATAGATTAAATTCTTTACTTTTTATTTTCGGGTTAATGTCGCCCGGAATAGTGTTATATACACGATGAGAGGCATTAATTTATTAACTAACTAATTTTAAATCATGAAAAGTAAAACAAAGGTGTTATTTATTACTCTTAGCATGTTGGTCGTAGCTTTGAGTGTTGTTATTGTCAATTTATATGTTAATCAGCTAGAAATTAAGGAGTCTGTTAAGGAAGCTGAGCTAAAGGCATCATCAATGCGGACGAATTCAGCATCTATGTTTAGAGCTTCGTATATGAATAGTGATGAAGATAGTTTTGTTACAGCAGCAGAGAATACTGTAAATTCGGTGGTTCACATTAGAACGGAGATTATCAGTAAAGGAAGTAGTTATTATGATTTTTTCGGAACTATAATAGAGCATTTTTATGGAGGTCAGATGCAGCTTCCTAATAATGTGTCAGTCGGATATGGATCGGGAGTGGTTATTTCACCTGATGGATATATAGTTACAAACAATCATGTTGTTGAGGGTGCGAGTAAGATTGAGGTTACTTTCAACGATAAGCATAAGAGGACTGCAACTATTATAGGTAATGATCCGAGTACGGATTTGGCATTGATTAAAGTAGATGGAGAAGATTATGAATATCTTACTTTTGCTAATTCCGATGAAGTTAAGGTTGGAGAGTGGGTGTTAGCTGTAGGTAATCCTTTTAATTTGACATCTACTGTTACGGCAGGTATTGTTAGTGCGAAAGCACGTAATATAAACATTCTTGGTGATGGAAGTACTATAGAGTCTTTTATACAGACAGATGCGGCTATAAATCCGGGGAATAGTGGTGGCGCATTGGTTAACATGGATGGAAATCTCATTGGTATTAATGCAGCTATTGCTTCACGTACTGGAAGTTATGAGGGTTACTCGTTCGCGATACCTTCTAACATAGTCAAGAAGGTGATTGAAGACTTTTTGCAATATGGCAGTTTGCAAAGAGCTTATCTTGGGATTACCATGACGGAGATTACAGAAGAACTTGCAGAATCTGAAGGAATTTCTGAGATGTCGGGCGTTTATATTGTTGGTGTTGAAGAAAGAGGGGGAGCAAAAGCCGCTGGTATTAAAGAAGGTGATGTCTTGTTGAGTATTAATGATTTAACAGTTAATAGTAATTCTCAGTTGATAGGAGTGATTGGTCAGTATAGACCAGGTGATAAAGTCAAAGTTAAGATTCAACGAAAAGGTGAAATACTTTATAAAGAGGTGACGCTCAAGAATTTGGAAGGCACTGAAGAGTTACATAAGAATGGAGAGAGTTTCTATAATGATGTGTTAGGCGTTAAGTTGCAACCAATATCATCATCATTAAAATCTGAACTTGGTATCAATTATGGATTGAAGATTGTTGAGGTCAAAGATGGAGTTTTTAAACAGAAAGGCATATCAAACGATTTTATAATATTGTCCGTCAATCATTTAAGAGTACATTCTGAACAAGACCTCAATAAGGCATTGAATAATGAAAGGAGTGGGGGTAAAGTTAGAGTTGAAGGCATTAATTCTACAGGCACATACACCATAACTTTTGAATTTTACAGATAATTAACGTAGTTAAAAAAACATTTATTGCTATTAGTTGTTTGGATTAAGAATGTAAGAATATGAGGCAATTAAAAATATCTAAATCAATTACTAACAGAGAACTTGCGTCATTAGACAAATATCTTTCCGATATTGCAAGGGAAGAAATGGTTGCTCCGGAAGAAGAGGTGATTTTGGCGCAGAGAATTAAGAATGGGGATCAGAATGCTCTTGAGAGATTGGTGAGAGCTAATCTACGTTTTGTTGTTTCAGTGGCAAAACAATATCAAAATCAAGGACTTAGTCTTCCTGATTTGATTAATGAGGGAAATCTTGGTTTAATAAGAGCGGCGCAGCGGTTTGATGAGACCAAAGGTTTTAAGTTTATTTCATACGCAGTATGGTGGATTCGTCAATCGATATTACAGGCTGTTGCGGAGCAATCGCGACTGGTACGTTTACCGTTAAATCAAGTGGGATCTTTATCAAAGATTAAGAAGACCTCATCACGATTGGAGCAAATATATCAGCGTCAGCCTACTGTCAAGGAGATAGCCGATGAGTTGGATTTGCCGGAGCACAAGATACTTGCAGCATTTCGTATGAATACAAAAGAGGTTTCCATGGATGCACCTCTTGGTGATGAAGATGATTTATCATTGATAGATACCATTATTTCCGACGATTATTCATCTGCAGATGAGAACGTTTCAAGGAAATATGACAATGCAGAAATATATCGTCTGATGTTAATACTCACAGATAAAGAAAGAGAGATAATAAATCTTTATTTTGGCTTAAATGTGAATCACAGTTATACATTAGAAGAGATAGCATACAGAATGGATCTTACCAGGGAGAGAGTGCGGCAGCTTAAAGATAAGGCGATCAAGAAGCTGAAGCAATCGCCTAATAAGAATTTGTTGAAAATGTATCTTGAACAATAAAAGTAAAGCATCCCAGAAGGGATGCTTTATTGTTATTTCAGTTCCATTAGTTTTTCAACTTTATTTCTGACCCAGAATTGATCCATATTAAAGATATATGACATAGGTTTTGATAATGTTCGTATTAGGAATAGTGTATTGTCTTGTCTGTTATTCAATAAGTTAGCATGTCTTTCTATTTCTATCCACTTAACATTGCTGATCATGAGAGGGACGAATGTATAATAGTCGAAGTTACTTAATTGTAGGTCATGTAATCCTTCGGAGATGATTTTAGAATGGGTTCTTGTGAGTTTTGTTTCACCTACTTCTTGAAGAACGGATAAATATTTCTCATATAGAACATATTCGTTCAACAAGAATGCGATTTCATTAGGAAGTAAAGCTTCCCAGAAGCTTTTTGCTAATGGTTTTGCAATAAAGCGACCTAGCATAAAGGAACCGGCTTCTAAACCGCTGTGATTATTATTGATACATCTGTAAATAATATTTTTGAAGAAATCGATTTTTTTGTCATTATCGAGTAGTGCGAATACTTTGGATTGCTCGTTGTGAGAACCCATCTTACTTTTGAGTACTTGATCTTGATATAATTGTGAATTGATATTATACCAGGTGTTTACTATTACTTTAGCTTTTTCTTGATCTTGGTTAAGATCGTAGCCGATTATTCTGGCTAGGGCGTCTATATCATTGATATAGTTGACTTTAGTTGAATTGATGACCTGCTGGTATTTTTCGTATGCAATCTTAAGAGTTTTAAAAACATTTTCTTCTTTAATATTTGCGAAAGTAATACTGGTATTGTCGTTAAGGTATTTTCTGAATCTGGCAGGAGTGTAAGTTGCTTGTCCGCTATATATTGAGTGTTTCTTGCTTGATACAGTAATCCAGTCATATTCATTGATAGCGACGCCTTCTGCATTGACGAGTTTATTGTCTTTTATCTCGACTCCGTATAGGCTTAGATTTAAGAATGCTGGAATTCCGTAACCGCGGCAAGCTGTTACGACATGTATGGCAGCAGGTGTCATACTGAGGATGGAGTCAACTTCGTTAAGTATGATAGTATCTTCAGGGGTAAAGCGTTCTTTGCAGAGACAGACTTGGAAGCCGAGACGTTTCATTTGGTTAGCGGTGCCTGCGCTGAAGCATAATCTTGCTGTTACAGCAGTTCGAGGTAAAACATTGACTCCATTACAGAAGTATTTTAGTTTTGAGAAAGACTCGTCATCTATTGTGTCAGAGAATATTTGACGCAGATGGTATGGTCGTACCAGATTTATTATCATCTCTTTGTCTATCATGCCTCTTTCATACATATCTATTGCGGACAACATGGCGGCACGACCTGTTAATTCAGATTCATTAAGTTGTAGAACGGCAAATAAACTGGATTTTTTTGATACTGTTTCGACGGCGAATTCAATTGTTACCGGTGATTTGAATCTTTTCTCTAGATTGATTAGAAGTGGGTCGAAGTGATATACTGCAGGGAACATTTCTTTTATTTCAGAACGATCGAAATATTCGAAGTCTTTGGAAGTAATATTGCCAGTCATGATTTCTTCGCCGAAGATGTCGGGATAGCTTTCTATCTGACGACCGATGCCAGTGCGGCTATGGCGGCTATATAGAACGCCCGGATAAGAGTTTTCATTACCGATTGTCCATACCATTTTATGTAAAATCATAGAAGGGAAGGTCTTTTTTCCACGCATGAATGTAAGCACAAGGTCTTGATTGGTGATGTAGAAGTTTCTTACGTGGTGAGTGAAGCGCAGTGCCTGATAGAAACTATCTGTCAGTAATCTGTCGTTACCTTCTTTTTTAATAATAAGTTCTTCCATGGTCTTAATTTCTTGCAACTGTTCTTCGAGAGATATATTATTCTCGTCTTTAAAGTTGTAATTGATTGAGAGCATTTCTATGATATTACTCAGTGCATTAAGATAGATACGACTACCCATGCTTTTGCCGTATTTATTAGATAGTCCTTCATAAGCATCTCTATTTATACCTATGTTGAGAAGAGTCGGCATCAAACCTGGTATATATTGAGGCATGGCGCTTCTCAGTGCAAAGACTAGCGGATCTTTTTTACTGCCGAGTTTGTTTTTAGTCATGATCTCCAGGTTATGAATAGCTTTTCTAAGCAATTCTTCCTGGTCTTCATCATTGAAGGCGTTTGAGCTAATAATGCAGAAATCAGGAACCGCATAACATTGTTTGGTAAGTTCCATCAGCACTTTGCCTTTATTACTTATAACTACTTCGGAGAAATTTTCCTGAGTGACCGTAGTTACGATTTTATTATCATCATAAAGAGGGTTATCGTTGACATATTTCACGCAGTCTTTGTACAATGATTCTCTAAGATCTTCTAATACAGACTTATTTGTTTCAATACCATCGCGTTCTTCAATCAGAAGAGAGAGGAAAAATTTTACTTCCTCATCATTGTCTCTTGTAAGAAGATAATATATGTCGTACCATTTAGGAGCTATTTCATAAAAAGAATCATCACCTTCGATTTGGTATATAACGGTACCTGGTTTATTCCCTTCTTTTTCATTTTCTTTTTCAAAAATAAAACGATTTTTCTCGACATAGAGCTTGAGCATGAAGAAGTTAGGATAACTAGCTCTTATTTTGAAATTACTTATGACCATAACAATATTTTTTTTGCAAAAATATTAAAACAAAATTATAAAAAAAATAAAAATATGTTCCAATTATCAATTAAGTTTCGTAATTTTGCAGACCATCTAAGTAAAAAAATATTTTCAATGGAAAGGACAAAATATATCTTTGTGACAGGGGGTGTTACCTCATCATTAGGAAAGGGAATTATTTCATCTTCATTAGCTAAGTTATTGCAAAGCAGAGGATTTACTGTGACGATTCAGAAGTTGGATCCATATATTAACATAGACCCCGGAACATTAAATCCGTATGAACACGGTGAATGTTATGTTACAGAAGATGGAGCAGAGACTGACCTTGATTTAGGTCATTATGAACGTTTTTCTAACACTTTGACATCACAAGCCAACAATGTCACAACTGGTCGTATATATCAGAGTGTTATTAACAAAGAAAGAAAAGGTGAGTATTTAGGTTCTACAGTTCAAGTAGTGCCTCATATTACAGATGAGATAAAGAGATGTGTCAAACTTCTTGGTCACACTGGAAAATATGATTTTGTAATTACAGAGATTGGAGGTACAGTCGGTGATATTGAATCTTTACCGTTTGTAGAGGCTATACGTCAATTGCGTTGGGAAATGCCACAAGATAGTTTGGTTATACATCTTACATTGGTTCCATATCTGTCTGCGGCACAGGAGCTTAAGACAAAGCCGACTCAGCATTCTGTCAAATCATTACAAGAACAAGGAGTTCAACCTGATATCATTGTCTGCAGATGTGAGAAACATCTTACTACGTCTATTAAATCTAAAATAGCGTTGTTCTGTAATGTGGAGAAGACGTCTGTTATAGAATGTATAGATGCAGATTCTATCTATGATGTCCCTGTTCTTATGATGAATGAAGGTCTTGATAAAGAAGTTCTTAGAAAGACGAATATGCCTATAAACACAGAGGTTAATTTAGATAACTGGATGAATTTCTTACAGCATCTTCATAATCCGGCACATGAGATTACGGTAGGTTTGGTAGGTAAATATGTTGAATTAAAAGACGCATACAAATCGATTCGTGAGGCTTTCATACATGGAGGTGTTGCCAATGAGACCAAAGTTCATATCAAGAGTATTCATAGTGAGTATGTCACTAAGGAGAATGTTAGTGAGATGCTCGCTAATGTTGATGGTGTTCTTGTTGCGCCGGGATTTGGTAACAGAGGCATTGAAGGTAAGATAATAGCGGCAGAGTACGCTCGTACCAATAACATTCCGTTTATGGGAATTTGTCTTGGTATGCAATGTGCCGTTGTCGAGTTCGCGAGAAATGTTCTTGGATATGCTGATGCACATTCTAGGGAGATGGATTCTGATACAAAGCATCCGGTCATCGATATTATGGCAGAGCAGAAGAACATTGTCAATATGGGTGGAACAATGCGTTTAGGAGCTTATCCTTGTCGTCTTGATGAAAGTTCAAAATTGTATCAGGCATATGGAAGTACTCTTATTTCTGAACGTCATCGTCATCGTTATGAGTTTAATAATGAGTATATAGAGGAATTTGAGAAACATGGCATGAAGATGGTCGGCATTAATCCTGATACAAATTTGGTTGAGGCAGTGGAATTAGAAAACCATCCATGGTATATTGCAGCTCAATATCATCCCGAGTATAAGAGTACTGTGGCAAATCCACATCCGATGTTTGTAGGCTTTGTGGCCGCAATGCTAAAATATAGTGGCAAATAATAAAATAAAAGTTAAAATATAGTATGGATAAAAATTCTCTTATTGGTATCATCTTAATATTAGGTATATTAATTGGTTGGTCTGTATGGATGACACCATCAAAAGAAGAAATGGCGAGACAACGTCATATTCAAGATTCAATAAATCAAGTTAATAGAGAGCGTTATATTAAAGATTCTATCAGTATGGCAGCTGCCAATGCTGTTTTGAATGAACAAAATAATACGGAAATACAAGACGAAACATTTTCAAGTCGTTATGCTCAATATGGTTCTTTTGCTAAGGCTTCACAAGGAGAAGATAAGACATTCGTCATTGAAAATGAAGTACTCAAGATGAATCTTTCTTCAAGAGGTGCTTATGTCGAAACAATAGAACTCAAAGATTATAAAACATACGACTCACTACCTTTGATTGGTTTCGATGAGGAAACATCAAGATTCAACCTCGAATTCATCGCCGATGGTAAAGGTCTTAACTCATATGACCTTTATTTTGAGCCATATCTCAACGGCAGCCTTTATACTGGTGAGGAAAATATCAATCTTGACGGGAGAGACTCTTTGGTGATGTCATTGCGTGCCTATGCCTCAGATGCAGAAGGCAACCCAAGCATGGATAAATATTTGGAATTCCGTTATACGATGTACAAAGACCAATATATGGTTGGTTTTGATATTATTACGAATAATCTCAAAGGTGTCATACCATCAAATACTCGTTTTATGACGATGGAATGGGCTGTTGATGTTCTAAAACAAGAAAAAGCCAATGACCGTTTCAATGTAGAGACCATATATTATATGTATTCAAACAATGATGTAGAAACTCTTTCACAAACCGAAGTCACAGATAAGGAAGAAGAATTAAGTTCCGGCTTGAAATGGATATCATTTAAGCAGAAATTTTTCAGTTATGCGCTTGTTTCTAAAGACAGCTTTGAAGATGCCTTCGTTGAAATGCGCACTAAGACTAGACCTTCAAATTCACGTTATCAGAAGTCAATGAGCGCAATTATCGATATTCCTTTTGATGGATTCAACGAAGATAACACAATAGGGATGTCGTATTATTTTGGACCTAACGACTTTAAGGAATTGAGACAATATGATATAAATCTTGAAAAACAAATTCCTCTGGGCGGAAAATTAGTGGCATGGATCAACAGACTTGTAGTTATTCCTGTCTTCGACTGGTTAGGACAATACGGATGGAGTTATGGTGTTGTTATCTTGATTTTAACTTTGATTATCAAGATATGTTTGATGCCTATCGCTTTCAAATCATATATGTCATCAGCCAAGATGCGTGTCTTGAAACCTGAAATAGATGCTATCAATGAAAAATATCCTAAACAAGAGGATGCCATGAAAAAGCAGCAAGCTATCATGGATCTTTATAAGAAAGCAGGAGCAAGTCCGACATCAGGTTGTTTGCCGATGTTATTGCAATTCCCAATCTTGATTGCCATCTTCCGTTTCTTCCCTTCAAGTATTGAATTACGTCAACAGCCATTTTTATGGGCAGACGACTTATCGACATACGACAGCATTTTGGATCTTCCATTTAATATCCCGTTCTATGGAGACCATGTTAGTTTATTCACATTATTGATGACAATTTCGACCTTGCTTTATACCTACATTAATAACAAACAGATGCAGCAAGCACAAGGTAATCAGGCAATGCCAGGAATGACACTTATGATGTATCTCATGCCGATCATGTTTCTTGGTATTTTCAACAGTTACTCTGCTGGTTTGAGTTATTATTATCTCTTGGTTAACTTGTTCTCGTTCTTACAAATGTACATCTTCAAGATTTCTATCAATGAAGATAAATTAAGAAAGCAGATTGAAAAGGCGAAGAAAAAACCTGTCAAGAAGTCAAACTTCCAGAAACGTTTGGAGGAGATGCAGAAACAGCAGCAACAGCAGATGAGAAGATAATTATTGTTAGTAATTCTAATATGTAGTTTGTTTTCATGTTGACCTCGGTGCGTGTCACCGAGGTCTTTTTTTGTATCTATAATTAACCTAGAGCAACGTCCAATATCATCATGATTATGAATCCTATCATGAATCCCCATGTTCCTGTATGAGGGTTTTCGCTGATATTGGCGTCAGGAATTAAGTCTTCGGCTACAACAAATAACATTGCTCCTGCAGAAAAAGCGAGGAGCCATGGTTGTAAGACGATGAGATGTGATGCGAGGAAGAACCCGACTATAGCGGATAAGGGTTCGACAATACCGCTACCCATGCCAAAAAGAAAAGCTTTTACACTACTGCCTGTCACTTGTCGCATTGGCAAAGAAATGGCGGCACCTTCAGGAAAATTCTGAATACCAATACCTATAGCAAGTCCTAGAGCAGAAATAAAAGCCGCATTATCACCAGCAACGGCAGCTGCGCCAAAAGCAAAACCAACTGCCAATCCCTCCGGTATATTATGTAATGTGACGGCAAAAAATAACTTCATTGATTTTGAGAAATGTGATTTAGGACCTTCCTCCTGATGAGTGCCGTTATGCATGTGAGGGACAATTTTATCTAATAATGCAAGGACAATACCACCAAGTATTATGCTGACGGCTGCCGGAAACCAAGCGAAATCTCCAAAAGATTCTTCTGACATTTCTATAGATGGCATTATAAGCGACCAAATTGAAGCGGCAACCATAATGCCACCAGCAATTCCCAAAAGAAATGAATTAATGCCTTGTGAAATCTCTTTTCTAAAAAGAAAGACCAAAGAAGAACCTAATGTCGTCATTATGAATATGATGGAGAAACCAATTATGATTAATATAGTGTTATTCATATCTCATCATTTAGTTAATTCATTAATAACAATAGACAAATTGCTTGCAAATAATTTTACAGCTAATGCTAACAGAATAACTCCAAAGAATTTACGTAAAATGAATATGATGTCTTTTCCTAGCCATTTCTCAATTCTTCCAACAAAACGGATTACGATATATGCCAATGAAAGGTTTAATATCAAACCAATCATTATGTTGATGACAGAATAATCTGCACGTAATGAAAGTAGAGCTGTCAATGCTCCGGGACCTGCCAATAGAGGGAATGCTACAGGAACTATCGAGACATTAGAACCTTGATTGTCATACTTTATGATATCGAAACCAAGAACCATTTCCAATGCTAGGATGAAAATTACAAACGAACCTGCTACAGCAAAGGACGCTACGTCAATACTAAATAAATCTAAGAGCCAATCACCAGCATAAAAGAATGCGATAAACATCATCAAAGCGATGAAACATGCTTGCCCTGCTTTGATGTTTTTATCTCCACTTTTGAGATTCAAGAAAATAGGTATAGAACCTGTTACATCAATAATTACAAAAAGTACGATAAACGAACTTAATATTTCAACTAGATTAATTTGTGATAAAAAATGCATAATATTTAATTTAAATGGTTAATAATCATGTTTTTAAAAATTGTGACTTAATACTTTCTATCAAAGTCTTAAAATCATTAAACGTTGGTATTAATTCCTTTGTTTTTATTGTAGTGATTTTTTTGAAGACAACCCATTGATAAGCTATTGTAGCCAGATAAGTTAGTGATACTGAAATGCCTGCACCTATGATGCCATGCGATGGTACTAATAATAATATCGAAGGAATAGTGACAAGTAAGCCTAACAAGGAAGCGTAAAGATTGTGTTTCGGAAGATTGATTCCAGAGAAGAAGTGGCTGAATATCATGTTTGCCGCCATAAATACCATTCCGGGTGCAAGGCTGATCAAGACATCTTTAGTCTGTGCAAATTCTTCTGTAAAGATCCATGCATATATTGATTTAGGAATCAAACATATAGCCAACATACATAAGGCTGTCATTATGGTCGCTAACTTTAGAAATGTAACGGTCATACTTGCTGCTTTTTCTTTATCGTCCATATTGCTGATGGAAGAGAATTGTACTAAAGCAATACTATTACCTATCAGTTTTGTCGCTTCGGAAACCTGTGTGCCTGAAGTATATATGCCGACTTCTCCGTCACCGAATACGTTTTTTATAACTATATAGCTAATCCTTCTGTTGATCATGGTTACTAAAGTAGAGAGTTGGATCATGCTGCCAAAGTTAAACATTTCTTTGGCTATCTTCAATAATGAATCTTTTTCGACAGCAGAGTTAATATCTTTGAAATATCTTGATATACAGATAAATCCGCAAATATTTACAATAACGTATCCTGTTATCAGAGAGAATATAAATGCATCTGCGTTTCTAATGTTAAAGACGAAGATATATATTATCATTGAGCAGAGCTGTGTCATAAATTGTATGATAAATAATATATTTTGAGTTCCTATGCGTTCTTTTCCGAGAAGAACGTTCATGTTAAAATTGTGAAGGCTATACAAGAATACCATCAGGAGCACTTCAAATCCGTAACCATTAGGGATAAAGGCGTGATAAACATTAGGTAGGAAAGAATATAATATATAGAAAATCAGGGCAAATAAGGAAATGACAATGAAAGTCCATGAGTAAGATATTTTAAACAGTGTTATAAAAGATTTTCGTGGTGTGTAATAGATGAGTCCGCTACCGGAAAGTAATTCCACAGCTATCAAAAGAAGAGAGACATCGACCAGGACTGTGGCTCCTATTCCCCAGGCTTCCTTTCCGAGGAAATTAGTTCCGAACCAAAGTGTGATGAAGCCTGCCAAAGCATTCAACAAACGAGTTCCAAATGTTCCAAATATCTTCTTTATCATTTATTTACGTATTTTTTGTTTAAGTTGTTGTTTGAGTCCAGAAATAGTGAAAATAAATCTTTTTCCATCTATAACAGTAATATTAGCATCGCTGTTAATGGTGTGGATTCCTTTGTTATAGTTAGATTTATCTAAAGGAATGATTGTGGAATGAAATTCTGTAATGAATTTACTATCAGATATTTCGAGAATATTTTCCAAGTATATTTCCTGTCCGTAATGATTAGTGCAGTTTTGTGACGGACGAATTGTTTTACCATTATAATTGAATAATTTGCCGGCAGGTCGGGCTTTGCTGCAGTCGATCATCACAGGATTATTCTTATGAGGAACATAAGGACCTTTTAAGTTGTCAGAATGATATATTTCCAAATGAGTATGAGAGTTTTTTTGATTTACCAGAAATATATACCATTTATTTTCATGATGATATAATGTAGCGTCAACGATAGGAAATCCATTTAGCAAAATAGAGTCTTTTTCCAAAGAGAGGTTATCCTCATCAAATTTATATAAAACAAGTTGATTTGTTTTGTGAGCCTCTGGCATACAATATATTATCCCTTCATTTTCAAATATATACGGATAAGATCTATGTTCTTTAAAAGATGAAATCTTATGATATTTCTCAAATTTTTCTGATTTTAAAGCTACGGCAAGATCAGCTTTACCATTGTAATAAGAATACCATTCGAAGAAGATATAAGTATCTTTTTTAGTATTGATGACAAAAGGGTCAGCGAAATAACAGTTCTTTCTAGGTTTTTTGAACCATTGAATATCAATAGTATCCTTATTGGAGTTGATAAAATCTTCTATGGAGCACATGCAATAACCTACATTCCAATCCTCTTGCCTGAAGAGATCATTAAGATGGAAAGATACTCTTCTTGTGACAGATTTTATGAAATATTCTATCATTTTAATGTTTGTGGGAGGATGTATGATTCTGGCGTCAGAAGAAGAAAGCTCTTCTTTGAGTTCGTTATTGTATATCAAATCGTTGCACACCTGAAGTGGAAGTATTTCTGCCCCAAAGTATAATTGATCCAGATGAGCTTTATAACTATGTAATATAGTCTTGAAGTTAACTCTTTTAAGTATTATCCCTTTATCTAGATCATTAGTCAGGCGTTGTAATATAACGCCGTTATTAGGGATTTTTCTCATAAATTCCCAGAATCCAGGAGGACCTCCTCTGATGATACGTTCATCATCGTGATGGAAGGACCATATGCCGTATTTTGCCACATTAAGCACTTCACCTCTGACGATGTCGAAACCGAAACGTAGGATGAAGTCAAGGTTTTGATTTCTGATTTCTTGAATATCAACTTCTTCAAAATATGTTGATATGCCTTTGATTATAGGTTTACAAAAGATAGTATGAATATCTTCAGTGATTTGTGTCAGGTCGGCTGGAGATTTACTTCTGGGATTGAAGATAAATCTATTCCATATTCTGAAGAGCAGTCTTCTAAAAGGATAATGTTTAATTTTATCAAGAATAGAATGATTTGTACCACTGTCATTATTCTGTATTATGAGAGATAACTTCATTCCATTATCCATCAATAATTTGATGGTATCATATTGCCAATGTTCAACAGTTAAACTGTTAATCATCAAGCCGAAACGAAGTGATTTTCTTTTTTCTCCCATAGGAATTATATTTTATGCAAAAATAATGTATTATGCTCAAAATTCATAGAAATTTTATCAATTTTTATAAAACGGAGCGAAAAATCATTATTTTTGCATTTTCAATTTAGTTCATGAAGTTATCTATAGTCATAGTAAATTATAATGTCGAACATTTCCTCGAGCAATGTTTGTTTTCTGTCAGAAAAGCGACTGCTAATATAGAATCGGAGGTATATGTTGTTGATAATAATTCCGTTGATGGCTCATTGAAGATGTTGGCGGAGAAATTTCCTGAGGTAAAAGTCATAGCTAATAAAGATAATGTAGGATTCAGTAAAGCTAATAATCAAGCTATTAGGATCTCGCAGGGAGAATATGTTTTATTATTGAATCCTGATACTGTTGTGGAGGATGATACTTTCACGAAGACGATAGAGTTTATGGATTCACATCCAGATGCAGGAGGTTTAGGGGTTAAGATGGTTGATGGAAAGGGCAGGTATCTTCCAGAGTCGAAGAGAGGTTTGCCGACGCCATCTACGGCATTTTACAAGATGTTTGGATTGACTAAATTATTTCCTCATTCTAAGCGTTTCGCTCGTTATTATCTTGGTCATTTGGATAATGATGAGATAAATGAGGTAGAGATCTTGGCTGGAGCTTTTATGTTGTTACGGCGTGAGACATTAGACAAATGTGGATTATTAGATGAGACATTTTTCATGTACGGTGAGGATATAGATCTATCGTATAGAATCATTCTCGCCGGATACAAGAATTATTATTATCCAAAGACCAGAATCATACATTATAAGGGAGAGAGTACGAAGAAGACCAGTGTTAATTATGTACTGGTTTTTTATAAGGCGATGGAGATTTTTGTCAAGAAGCATTTTGCGGATAAAGGAGCGAAGACGTTTTCATTTTTTATTAATATCGCTATTTATTTCAAAGCTTTTTTGGCTATTCTATCACAATTTTTCAGCAAGGCGGTACAACCTATGCTTGATATAGTTTTGGGATATTCTGGACTTGCGGCAATGAGTTATTTCTGGGGTAAGGCTATGGTTTATGATGGAATAGGGACATATCCATTCACGTTATTTGCCATTATTTTGCCAATATATCTTACCATCTGGCTTGTAAGCTCTTATTTTACAGGAGGATATGATAAGCCATACAAAGTGGCACCCGCTGTTGGGGGCGTTTTTGCGGGCAGTTTTATGATATTAGTCTTCTATGCGCTATTGCCAGAGCAGTTGCGTTTTTCTAGAGCTTTGATATTGTTGGGAATGTTATGGGTATCGGCAGAGATGAGTCTGACGAGATGGATAGGGTATTTGTTGAAGCGACCTGGTTTTCAATATGGAAAGAATGCCAAGAAACGTTTCTTGGTCGTAGGTAGCGAAGAGGAAACATGCAGAGTAAAACAACTTTTGCAAAGTACATCTATAAAGCCAGATTTTATCGGATTGATATATCCATTTGAGGATGATGAGATTAGTTCGTCTTCAGTATCTGATAATTATCTCGGTAATTTGCATCAGGTTCCTGATGTCATAGAAATATATAAAATCACGGAGATAATTTTCTGTTCAAAAGACATTTCACATCAGTCTATTATAGACAAAATGGAGGAATGGAGCTCGCACCTTGATTATAAGATTGCACCAGAAGACACTTTATCTATAATAGGCAGTAATTCTATTAACACTAGAGGTGATCTTTATACTATTGATATAAAGACTATCAATACCGCATCGAATAAGAGAAAGAAACGTCTTTTCGACTTAACATCTTCATTATTCGGAATAGTATTCTGGATTTTTATAGTTTTTTTTATTAAAAATCCTTTTGCGTTTTTAAAGAATTGTTTTAAAGTTCTGACAGGAAGATATTCATGGATAGGATATTGTGAACTAAAGGAATCAGATAATCTAAAACTCCCAAAGATTAAGAAAGGCATTTTTGATCCTTCAGCAAATATTAGTAAAAATGGTCTCACAGAAGAAGAAAAAGAACAGTTGAATCTGATGTATGCCAGAGATTATTCTTTGTCTAAGGACTGGAGTTTTTTTATTAAAGCGATAAGAAAAGTATAAAACATATAAGTTATGATAAATAGAAGATTTTTAAGAATTAAGGTGTTGCAAGCCTTGTACGCATATTTGGAATCAGGTGAAGATGTTACGGAGAATGGAGTGAAATATCTGCTTGAGAGTATTGATAAGATGAGGGATCTCTTTATATGGCAATTGTCATTCATCATAGAGACAAAGCGTTTTGCGGAGAATAGGATAGAAGAGAATAAACATAAAAACATCCCGACGTTTGAAGATCTTAATCCTAATATGCGTTATGTTCAAAATAGGGTTATTATAGCTTTAGAAAATAATAAAGAATTAGCTAGAGAAGAAGAGCGTCTTAAGATTAATTGGGCTGATCATCAAGATATTATAAGAAATTATTATGTCATGATGCGTAATACAGAAGAATATAAGGCATATATGACAGAAGACGTGGATAATTTCGAACATGATAAGAAGTTTATTATCACAATGTTGACTAATTATTTTTCTGATTTGGAGTTGCTTCAGGATTATTATGAAGAAAAAAGTATCTTTTTCGTTGATGATTATCATCTTGTGACTTCTATGTTAATAAAATTCTTTAGCGACATGAAATCAACGTTTGGTGCATCGACAGCATTGCCTACTATATATAGGACTGAGAATGACAGGGTTAATGAAGATAAAGAATTTGTCAAGAAGTTATTTAGAGATACATTAAGATATCAGGATGATTATTCAAAATTGATTGCGGAGAACATTTCTAATTGGGAGAAGGAACGTGTCTGTGTAATAGATATGATTATCATGAAGATAGCTATTACTGAGTTGATTCATTTTGAGCAAATTCCTGTGAAGGTTACGATGAATGAATATATTGAGATATCAAAATATTTCAGTACACCAAAGAGCAAGATTTTTATCAATGGCATATTGGACAGAGTTTCAAAGAAACTTTTGGAAGAGAAAGTGATTGTGAAAAAAGGTTTAGGTTTGTTGGATTCCAAATAATAAAACATCAATATCAGCGTTTAAACAATGTATAAAAATGTAATATTGTGAATAAGAAGATATACTTGCTACTTTATGCTTTGATGCTTAACATGGCTGTCGGCTTTGCTCAATATAATGAGGGGGCGTATGGTTTTTTGAATTCTACAAATTCCTCTAGAGTCGCTGCTTTGGGAGGGACGTTAGTTCCTATATATGATTCAGATATTCAGTTAGATGCATTTAATCCATCATTGATAAATGCTGACATTAATAATGCGATGTCCTTATCATACATAGATTATTATCAAGATATTAATTTCGCTAATTTCCAATATGGAAAGTCGTTTGAGGGATTAGGAAGTTTTGTTGGAACGATACAATTTCACAATTATGGAAAGTTCTTTTATGCTGACGAAACAGGATTTATGGATGGAACTACATTCTCAGCATCCGATTATTCGATAAATTTGGGATGGGGACGTCAATTAAATGATAGATTGAGTATTGGCGCGAATGTTAAGTTTGCGGGGCTTCAGTACGAGAACAGATATTCTTTTGCATTAGCTGTGGATGTGGCAGGAACATATTGTACAGAAAATGATTGGACTTTCTCTTTGGTAGCCCGTAATATAGGATATGAGCTTGTTAGCAATTTTGAAGGGGAAAGAAATAAGCTTCCATTCAGGATGCAAGCTGGTATGTCGAAACGATTGGAGCATCTTCCATTTACATTTATAGTCGTTTATGATAACATTCAGAAGTGGGATTTAAGTTACGATGATCCTCTTGATTTGGAGGGTAATTATGATCCTCTTACAGGTCAGATGATTGAGAAGAGCAAGATTGATAAGTTCGCTATTAATCTTTTTAGTCATATTGTTTTTGCAGGGGAGATGAATATTGGTAAGAATTTGGTTTTACGACTTGGTTATAATTACGGTTTGCGTCAAACCATGAAATCTCCGACCAAGAAAGGTGTTGTCGGACTTTCATACGGTTTTGCTGTTAAGGTGTATAAATTTAACATAGGCTATTCACGTTCTGAGATGCACCTCGCCGGTTCTCCTAACTATTTCACAATCACTACAAATTTAGATAGTTTTAGAAAACATTAAGAATGTGAAGATATGTATCTTCAAGGTTTGAAGTTAAATAATTTTAAGAATTGTCAGTCGGCGGATCTGAGATTTTCAGAAAAGATCAATTGTTTTGTTGGGCTTAATGCAGCAGGAAAGACAAATGTTCTGGATTCTGTGTATTATTTGGCATTCTGTAAGAGTTATTTTACGAGTGTAGATCGTCAGAATATAAGGCATGGAGAAGATTACTTCTCTATTCATGGTGATTTTCTGTTTGATAATGATGAGCTTCATACCATTTCATGTATTCAGAAGTTAAATTCTAAGAAATCGTTTCGTTGTGATAAGAAAGAATATGAGAGGTTGGCAGATCATATAGGTAAGATTCCATTGGTAATGATTTCGCCCTACGATAGTGACTTGATAAATTCAGGTAGTGAATTAAGACGAAAATTTATAGACGGAGTAATTTCCCAATTTGACGCGTCGTATTTAAATCATCTTTTATATTATAACAAGGCATTACAGCAGAGGAACAAGCAGTTGAAATTTTTTCAGGAGAATAGATGTTGGGATAAGACATTGATAGAGATGTGGGATGAACAGTTGATCAGCAATGCCATTCCTATTTATGAGAAGCGAGCTGAATTTATTGAAGCCTTTGAGCCAGTATTTCAGCATTATTATGAAATCGTTTCTGGAACTAAGGAAATTGTTGGTATTGGGTATAATACAGCTTTGAAAGATAAGAGTTATGAGATTCTGTTAGCAGAAAGTATGGAGCATGACAGACATAGTACATATACAAATGTTGGTGTTCATAAAGATGATTTTATATTTCTTATTGACAATCATGCTGTTAAACATTATGCGTCTCAGGGTCAGCAGAAGTCGTTCATAGTAGCTATAAAGTTGGCGCAGTTTGATTTTAATTATAAAAGAATAGGTCATAAGCCAATATTGCTATTAGATGATATTTTTGACAAATTAGATGATAACAGAGTAAGTCAATTGGTTAATCTTGTTGGAAATGATCATTTTGGACAGGTCTTTATCACAGATACGCAGCGAGCTCGCATAAAATATCTAATGGAAAATACTGTTGTTAATTATAAGATTTTTAATGTGAGAGAAGGAGTTATAGAGTCTGACAATGGATGAAAACGGATATACATTAGGGGAGCTCATCAAAGAATTTTACAGGAAACATAATAGGGAAAACACTCTTGATGAGGTTAAGATTTTAGAATCGTGGAATTCTGTTGTAGGAGAATATATTGCATATCATACATTGGATTTAAGGGTTAGTAAGGGGATTTTATATGTAAAGGTTGATGCGGATTCGTTGAGGAGTGAATTGTTGTTCTCCAAAAACATATTGATGGATAATTTGAATAGGCTTGTAGGATATGAACTGCTGCATGGTATTATTATAATTTAATGGTGTAAAAGTTTGTTTTAATTAATTTTTTTTGTAATTTTGTGCCGCAAAAAAGAATGTCAGGTTTTTGTGTTTGTCTGTAAAATAATGAATATCAATAATTTATATAATTTTAGTATATGATTAACTCACAAGACATTAAAATAGGAACATGTATCCGTTTCAATGGAAAGCTTTGTTTCTGTGTTGATTTTCAACATGTTAAGCCAGGTAAAGGTAATACTTTCATGCGTGTTAAATTAAAGAGCATCGTTGATGGTCGTACATTAGAACACCGTTTTGATATTGGTGAAAAACTTGAAGATGTACGTGTTGAACGTCGTCAATATCAATATTTATACAAGGAAGGTGAAGATTTTATCTTCATGAATCAGGAAGATTACGAACAGATTCCTCTTATGAGAGATCTTATTACAGGTGTCGATTTCTTGAAAGAGGGTGATGTTTGTGAAGTCGTATTTGACACATCAACAGAAACAGTTTTATATGCAGAATTACCTATCAAGACAGTTTTGGAAGTAACATATACAGAACCAGGTGAAAAAGGTAATACTGCAACTAATGCCATGAAAGACGCTACTGTTGAGACAGGTGCAACAGTAAGAGTTCCTTTGTTCATCAATACAGGTGATAAGATTAGAATTGACACACGTACAGGTGAATATGCCGAAAGAGTAAAATAATTTATTTTAAGTAATGAAAATCAATCCACATACAACACTTAAATGTGTTGCAGACTATGTAGGTGCTAAGAAGATGGTTGGTGATCCAAATTTCGTGATCTCAGGACTTAATGAGATTCACGAAGTGGAAGCTGGTGACATCACTTTCGTCGATCATCCTAAGTATTATAGCAAAGCTTTGAATTCGAAAGCTACTACTATTATAATCAATACTGATGAGGTCTTGTGCCCTGAAGGTAAAGCTTTGATAGTTCATGATAATCCATTGGATGCATTTAATAAGCTTATATTGTCGTATCGTAGATTTGAGCCTGCTACAACAATGGTAAGTCCTAAAGCTGAAATTGGTGAAGGTACGATCATTGAACCGGGAGCTTTTGTTGGTGACAGAGTAAAGATCGGTAAGAATTGTATCATACATCCCAATGTGACAATATATAATCATGTTGTCATAGGTGATAATGTTATCATTCAGAGTGGTAGTGTGATTGGTGGTGATGCTTGTTACTTTCAACGCCGTAAAGATGGTTTCGTGAAGTTTGAATCATGCGGCCGAGTGGTTATTGAAGATGATGTGGAGATAGGTGCATGTTGCTGTGTTGACATTGGTGTTACAAGTGATACCATAATAGGCAAAGGTACCAAGATGGATAATCATGTTCAGATTGGTCACGATGCCAAGTTAGGTAAGAACTGTTTCTTAGGAGCACATTCTGCTGTAGGTGGTGTTACAATTGTCAAGGATAATGTATCTATCTGGTCTATGGCGGCAGTAAATAAGGATCTTGTTATTGCAGAAGGCACTACCGTATTAGCATATTCTGCAGTCGATAAAGATACATTGCCAGGTGTAACATATTTCGGACTTCCTGCTGATGAGGTAAGAAAGAAATGGAAAGAGATTGCTACCATGAAGTCATTGCCAGACATCATTTCAAAGATAAATAAGTTATAATAATTGTTTGTTTCAAAGAAAATGCCATTTAAACATTAGTTTATCTGGCATTTTTTGTTTCTTGAACTATATATAATAACTGCAATGATATAATACATAACACATTGAATCCAAAGTGTCATCATCTCCTGATGAATGTTTGTAAGGTCGCCGCCCATACAGTCGAGTTTTACGAAAGCAAGAGTTGCTGGAGCTGTTGGGATGAGATAATGTAATATTCTCCAATGCCAAGGCATAAGTTCCAAAGGGTAGGAAATGCCAGTTAGAAACACCAAAGGCACTGACATAAATACTATTAGAAACAAAGGCATATCAGCATCTACAAAAAAAGGTTTCAAGCACATACAGAAAAATGCTGAAGCGAACAAATAAGGAATAATCATTATCATTATGTCGAGGTAATTTCCCAGATGCGGAAGATGAAATATCAAAGGTAATAATCCAAGGAAAAACACAGAGAAGATAATATAAATCATTACGTTAGCAAAAGCACGACCTAAGACGACCTGATAAGGTACTGCTTCAGACTTTTTGTCATTAAAGAGATATGTCAATGTTTTCTTGTTTCGCATTATACATTGACGCATCTCCACTTGTTGTTTTGTAGTCACCTCAGCTTCGTCCCCCATCCTTATTGCCATCGTTATCATCATGGTTTGGAATATTATAATTACCATGACAGGAGGGATGAGATAAGTTCCATAACCTTCGCTGCTGTTATAAAGAGGCTCGCTTACGATATTGACAGCCTTGTCATTCGCAAGGAAAAGCACATCTGCCATGTTAAGAGATTTTATCATATCTGGAATAAGTTCCGAGTTTATCTCTAAGGAAGCGAAGTTGACAGCCTCAGAAATATCAAGATAATCAAGGAAAGAAAGCGTGGAACCGTAGATGGTACATTCCACCTGATTGCCCCGCATAATCTCCGACTTCAATTCTGATGGAATATAAAGAAAACCAACTATTTTTCTTTCCAGTAACATCTGCTTTGCCAGATTAAAATCCTGTGTCTTGGAAATGACATTGACCTGTTGTGTGGCATCGATATAATCAATGAAATGACGGCTGATGTCACTTTGTGACATATCCACGATAGCGATGGGAGCATCTCTGTAAACATTGGTGTTATACAATAAGTTATAGAGAAAACCATAACCTATATTACCTAAGATCAATACTATTAAGATGGGAATATTAGTTCCTATTAGTTTGAATTCATCGGATATTATGTTGATGATACTTTTCATTGCTATTTATTTTTCTTCTCAAAAGCAAAATTGAGAATATTATAAGAACGTTAAAACTTATTAACATTAGCAGAGATTTCCAGCAATATAAAAAGGCGTGGCTTTCATAGCGAAGATAATCTGTCAATACGACGAAGTGTCTGATAGGGAATATGTAAGAGAATTTTTCGAATATGCTGTACATCGCATTTACGGGGAAAGTCACGCCAGCAAAAGTGGCCCCAAGCGAACCGAACATCGAGATGAAACTGATGATAATCGGTAAGTTGGGGTATATGGAGAAAAGGAATAATGAGACAGAACAAGTCGCTAGAATAAAAAGAATGCAGATGATTATTATTGAGAATAAATCATAACTCAAGTTTAATTCCATGATATTAAACATTAATACGTTTGCGAATATTGCGATGCAAGAAAATATGATTATATATGGAAATAGTTTGCCAAAGACTACATTTGTTAAATTATAGTTAGCTGTTTTGAGACACTCTCTGATTTTCTTTTTGTCTTTGAAGTCATTACCGAAAGAATAAGCTATATTAAGTAGAATTAATATCTGGAACAAAACCCAGAAATAAGGGAAGGTGATATAAGAAGTGTAATTCAAGGCTGGATTGTAAAGAGGGTGTGCCGTGATGCTTATCGGCGATGCTATTGTCTCCAAAGTCTCATCGCTGATACCAAGGAAATCAGTGGTTTGTTGCAATGGTGTGACTGCTATGATTCTTAATGCGTTGAGAAATCCCTGCATCACTTCTGAGCCTACGCTGAGAAAAGCATATTGATAACATAAGGTCAGAGAGGTGTTTCTGTTGGCTTTTACATCTTTTTGAAAGTCGTGAGGTATTATGAGGTATCCGTAAATCTCCTTTGACAAAAGAGCGTCGCGAGCCTCGGCGGTGTTAGAGAATTTATGTATCACCGAAATCTCGGGCACCGCCGAGCAGAGCCGTTCTATATCGCGCGACATCTGACTGTTATCCTCATCAACGATGCCTACAGGAATGCTGTCAATCATGCCGTTACCGAAAATAGTCGTCATGAAGAACAAAGCGAATAAAGGAAATATCAATGCCGTGAAGAGATAAAGAGGTCTCGATGTTAGAATCTTACACTCTCTCTTCACTACTGAGAAAAAACCGTTATGACTATTGACTTCTGACATATTTTTATTGACATAAAACTAACATCCCCCATTTTCAATTCCTAATTGTATTAACGCCGACATTCCTGGTCTTAAATTATCTATCTTATATTTTGGAACTGCTTGTATTTCAAAGGTTCTTAAGTCATAGCCGCCGCTTTCTTTTGTGGCTTTCCAGGTGGCGAAACTGCCTAATGGCGAGATATAATTTATCGTGAAAGGTACATTTTTCAATGCTAAAGCAGGAATATCACATAGTATGTCGTTACCCATTTTAAAATTATATAACAGATCTTCGCGTACGTTCAAGACCAGATATGGATTTTCAATATCGATAATAGTCATGATGGGGGTACCTATTGAAGATAACTCTCCTTTATTCAATGCTATAGTGGCGACTTCGCCGGATATGGGAGATGTGAGTTTTGCATCGTTGAGCAGAGCTTTCACGACTTCGCTGTTGTTTTGTGCAGCCACTGCCATCGCTTTTGCAGAAGCCTTATCCTGCTCCTGTGCGCCTTCAGTAGCAATCTGATACTGATAATATGCTGCACGCTCAGCTGCAACAGCCGATTTATATATAGCCTCGACTTCATCTTTACGCTGCATACTGACAATAGAATCGTCATACAAAGCTTTGATTCTGACATACGTCGTCTTAGCTAATTTCAGATCGGCTTTTGTTCCGTCCCACAACTCTTTTGCTATTGAAATCAGCTGCTTGCGAGAACCTGCATCAATTTTTTCACTCTGTAAGAAAGCCGCATTTTCCAAAGCCTTCTGAGCTTCATATTCCGCAATAATTTCCTTAGAGACGATATGAACCAAAGTGTCGCCTTCCTCTACATGTTCTCCTTTTTTTACATACACATTATCAATCCTTCCAGGTAAAAGCCCAGAGATGTTATACTCCTCAGCCTCAATCTGACCTTGCAATACGACATATTTTTCATTCATCAGAAAGATACCTAAAATCGACAGAATCAATAATGCCACAAGTATGACAATGAATGCCGTAAATAATATTTTATTCGATGTTTTCATTTTTTAAAAGTTACTGTCAACAGACAACAGACATTGTCTATTATATATTTTTAATTCTTCATTCTTCATTCTTCATTTTTAATTCTTCATTCCTCATTCTTCATTTTCCATTTTTAATTCTTCATTCCTCATTGAGTCGCAGCAATGACATATTGTTAAATATTTTTGTGTCATTGATACGCCTCTACAATTCCTAATTATTCAAGGAACGCTTCAAAATATTCTGGTATTCCGCACAGACAACACAGATTTGCCAGAGCGATATCATATTCAAAATATGTTGTTAGTAAAAGTAACTTCGTTTTATTCAATAGATTTAGAGCGTCGAGAAGCTGTTGTGATGTGGCTAGACCTTCAGTGAAGGCTTTTTTTCTTATCTTATAGACTTCTTCTGCCAGTTCTAATGAAGAACGTAAGTCATTTGCATTGGTACAAGCCTGTTTTAGGTTGGCATACCATTCATCTACAGCGACTTCCAGTTCATTTTTTAGATTCTGCTGAGTCTCGGAGATGATCTCTGATTCTATCTTTGTCATTTGAATATTACGTTCTCTCGCTAGTCCATCGAAGATGTTCCAAGCGAGGTTGATGCCAGCGATGGTATTGGGGACCAGATTTTTAGGTACCTGATACGACACAATGGTCTGTTTGCCGAAGATTGAAATGACTGGAGAATAATTTGATTTGCTCATCTTGAGACTCGTTTTTGCTATTTCCTCATGCAGATCCGACTGTCTGAAGATATATGCGTTCTTATACATCATATCTTTAAACCACTGTAACTGTGGATATTGTTCATTGAGAAAAAGAGGCGTTGATGTATTAATGCTATGAGGTATGAGCCCTGAGCTGTGAGTCTCTGCGTCATCTTGTTGACTCGTTGACTCGTTGTCTTGTTGACCTATAATATTCCATAGTGCATTTCGCAGTACCTCTGCTTGATTCTCTGCACTCTTGAGGTTTCTGTCGCTTTCGTCGAGACTGACTTTCACGATGAGACGTTCCGCCTTGTCGAATATACCGATCTGTTCCATCTTCAAAGCCTGATTATAATGATTTTTCTTCATTTCGTGAGTCTCGTTAAGAACTTTAATCATTGATTCCGTTAGATTTAAAGAGAAATAAATATTAGCGAGTTCCAAGTATTTTGTCGCACCGATAGATTCCTTGTTGATTTCGGAAAGAGTCTCATTATTTTTAGCCAATTTATCGGCGTATATTCTTTTAATGCCAGTAAAGATAGGATAGATAAGTTCAAGATCTACTGATCCGAAGTCGTCTTCAGAGATAGGTACATCGAATTTAAGGTCGCCGAGAGAGTTGGAAACGTAATTAAGAATGTCAGGGACGAGGAATGTATTTGCATATTTCTCTTGAATAGGTTTTAACAAAGAAGCATATTCCTGCGACACTCCTATCTTCTCCGACATCAGGGTGTATGTACCTGTCATTGTGATGGTAGGAAACCAGCTCGCATTTATCAGCTGCGACTGACGTTTTGCTAGAGCAGTGTTTTTTTCAGCAGCCTTAATCGCGTTATTGTTTGTAAGCATAAGATCGACTGCAGTACGGAAGTCTAGAGAACTTTGGCTGTTAGTTATTGGCTGTTGACTATGTGACTCATAAGCTTGATGACTTAGCAAAAGCATAAAAAGGTAAAAAGGTTTCATAAAATCATGATTTTTCAAAGGATATAACAGAGAATCGAGGAGAATGTTCAATTATGAGTTAGCGTGTTGATGAAGTGGGGAGGATGCATACATAAAGAAGAAAGAGATTATAATTGTGATGAAATGTGAAAAAATATTTTACAATAGCTATCTCTATCTGCAAAAAAATGATTAGTTTTGGAGAATAGTAGTGTTTTTTTTATTTCATTGAAAATCAATGTTTACTAAAGCTGAAAGCAAAATCAGACAGCTAAGGCTATTAGTAGATGATAATTATTAAATAAGGATTTCTATGTTTTTAGTATTCGATACCGAGACCACAGGTCTGCCTTTAGATAAAAATGCTCCTTTGAGCAATTTCGACAACTGGCCTAGAGTTGTTCAGATTGCATGGCAGATACATGATGAGAAAGGAAAATTCGTTAAGGCTGAGAATCATATCATCAAGCCCGAAGGTTTTATCATTCCAATAAATGCTTCTATGGTACATGGTATCAGTACGGAACATGCTCTTAATGTCGGTGAGGATCTTAAAGATGTTTTGGATATTTTCCTTAATGCTCTTAACGAGGTGAAATATGTTGTTGGTCATAATGTCAGTTTCGACCTTAATGTCACCGCATGTGAATATCTGAGAGTTAAAGGTATCAATCCTTTCAAAGGAATGAATATCATCGACACCTGTACTGAAAAGACAGCAAATTTTTGCAAAATAGGTGTTTTAAAAAACGGACGACATAAATTTCCTGCTTTAAGAGAGATACATCAGTTGTTGTTCAACGAAGGTTTTGATATGGCGCATAACGCTTCCGCCGATGTTGAAGCAACAGCTCGAGTTTTCCTTGAACTTATACGTATCAATGTGTTAAATGACAATGAGATAAAAGAAGGCGAGGAGTTCTTTAAAAATTTTAAGGAAGCCAATCCTGATGTGATGCAAGCTGCTGGAATTAAAGTCGTTTCTAACAAAGAAGAACAAACTCCAGAATCCCAAAATTCCAGAATTCCAGAATTCCAGAATTCCAGTTACACTCCAAACCATTTCACGCATCTTCATGTTCACTCGCATTTCTCAATCCTCGACGGAATGTCGAAAGTGCCTGACCTCATCGACAAATGTACTCGCAGCGGTATGTATTCCATGGCTCTCACCGATCACGGAAATATGTTCGGCATCAAGGAATTTGCTGACGCTGCTAATAAATATAACGGTAAGATTAAAGATAAGATAAAAGAACAGGAGAAAGTTCTGAATAATGAAGAAACCACCGATTCTCAGAAAGATGACGCTTCCAAAGAGATTGATATTCTTAAGAAAAAGATGTTTAAACCGATATTCGGTATGGAGGCTTACTGCGCTCCGGTGAGCATCGACAAACGTGACGGTCGCGCCGACAGAGGTTATCACCTTATTATATTGGCTAAAAACAAACAGGGATACAAAAACCTTTGCAAACTTTCTTCGATAGCTTATATCGATGGTTATTACTACAATCCGCGTATCGACCATTCGCTTTTAGAAAAATATCACGAAGGACTTATCATCTGCTCGGCTTGTCTCGGCGGCGAACTTCCTCAGAAGATCATGAATGGTGACATCGAAGGTGCGGAGAAATCGTTGCTTTGGTTCAAGAATCTCTTCGGAGAAGATTATTATATAGAAATACAACGACATAAAACCGATAAACCTAACGCAGATCAAGAGACATTTGAACGTCAGCAGGAAGTTAATAAGGTTCTTATCGAACTTGCGAGAAAGACAAACACCAAGATTGTCGCTACCAACGACGTTCACTTTGTGGAAGAAGAACATAGCGAGGCTCACGACAGATTGATTTGTCTCAGCACCGGAAAGGATTTCGACGATCCTAACAGAATGCATTATACGAAACAGGAGTGGCTTAAGACACCTCAGGAGATGGGGACGGCATTCTCCGACATTCCTGAAGCTCTTGAAAATACAAAAGAAATCGTCGATAAGGTTGAATCTTATTCCATCGATTCTGATCCTATCATGCCGATATTCGATATCCCGAAAGATTTCGGTACCGAAGAAGAATATCGTCAGAGGTTTACAGAAGAGGATCTGTTCAACGAGTTTACTCGCAATGAACTCGGTGAGGTGGTGATGAGTAGGGAAGAGGGAGAAAAGAAAATCAAGAAGTTGGGCGGTTATGATAAATTATATCGTATTAAATTAGAAGCCGACTATCTCGCAAAACTCGCTTGGGAAGGCGCGGAACGTCGTTATGGCAAGGAACTCACTGAAGAACAACGTGAACGTATTGTTTTTGAACTACACATCATGAAGACCATGGGTTTCCCAGGTTACTTCTTGATAGTACAGGATTATATACGTGGTGCTCGTGAGGAACTCGGCGTCTCCGTCGGTCCGGGTCGTGGCTCGGCTGCTGGTTCCGTGGTGGCTTATTGTTTGAAAATCACAGATGTAGATCCTTTAAAATATGACTTGCTGTTCGAGCGTTTCCTTAATCCGGATCGTATCTCATTGCCCGATATTGATGTCGATTTCGACGATGATGGTCGTGGTAAGGTATTAGATTGGATTACAGAAAAATATGGTAAGGATAAAGTAGCTCATATCATCACATACGGAACGATGGCGACGAAATCTTCCATAGCTGATGTGAGTCGCGTGCAGAAGATCCCGATTCCTAAGGTTAATGAGATAAAATCTTACATACCTGAAAGAAGTTTCCCAGATAACATTAAAGATGAAAAAGGAAAATCTCCCAAGGTAAATCTCAAAAATTGTTTTAAATACGTGCCTGAAATTAAAGCTTTACTTGAAGGTGAGGATAAGAATATCTCTTCTATGCTTACTTACGCTCAGCAATTGGAAGATACTAATCGTCAGGTAGGTATTCATGCTTGTGGCGTCATTATTGGTGCTTCTGACTTGACAAATTATGCTCCTCTTTGTACTATCAAGGATAAAGATACCAAAGAGGATGTCTTGGTTACCCAATATGACGGTCACGTGGTTGAAAACGTGGGTCTTATCAAGATGGACTTCTTGGGACTTAAGACTTTGACACAGATTAAAGATGCCTTGGCTAACATCAAGAAGACTCACGGCATCGACATTGACATCGACAATATTCCTATTGATGATAAAAAGACTTACGAGTTATATAGTTCCGGAAATACTATCGGTACGTTCCAGTTCGAATCTCCTGGCATGCAGAAATATCTGCGTGAGTTGAAGCCTACTGTCTTTGAAGATCTTATCGCTATGAATGCCTTGTATCGTCCGGGTCCGATGGATTACATCCCGACATTCATTGCTCGTAAAACCGGAAGAGAGCCTATCAGTTATCCAATTCCAATCATGGAGAAGTATCTTAAAGATACTTACGGCGTTACAGTCTATCAGGAACAGGTGATGCTTCTGTCGCGTCAGCTTGCCAATTTCACTCGTGGAGAGTCTGATACTCTTCGTAAGGCGATGGGCAAGAAACTCATCGAGAAGATGAACGAGCTGAAAGGTAAGTTCATGAAGCAAGGTCAGGAAAACGGTCATGATCCTGCGATTCTCGAAAACATCTGGAAAGACTGGGAGAAATTCGCTTCTTACGCTTTCAACAAATCGCATGCTACATGTTATTCTTGGGTCGCTTATCAGACTGCATATCTCAAAGCGCATTATCCTGCGGAATTCATGGCAGCTGTTTTAAACAGTTCCATTAGAGACAGTAAGGAAGTTGTCTTCATGATAGAAGAGTGTAAGCGTATGAGATTGGATGTGTTAGGACCAAATATCAATGAATCTGAATATAAATTTACCGTCAACGAAAATGGTCAGATTTGTTTCGGTATGGGAGCTGTAAAGTCGGTGGGCGAAGTCGTTATTCAAACTATTACAGATGAAAGAGAGTCTAATGGTAAGTTTAAAGACTTTGCTGACTTTCTTATAAGAATGAATGGTAAAGGTGTAAGTAGAAAATCAATAGAATCATTAGCAGCTGTAGGTGTCTTCGATTGTTTTGAAGGTATGCATAGAGCTATGTTTTATAATATCGCAGAAGGTGATAAGGTAACATTTGTAGAAAGGGCTATTAAGTCGGTATCCACATATCTGGACAGAAAGAATAATGCGCAATTTGATTTGTTTGCGGATAGTATTGATGATAGTATAGATACTTTTACCATACAATTCCCCAACTGTGAGCGATGGCCACAACTGAAGGAACTTGAAATGGAAAAAGAACTTGTCGGCTTTTATATGAGCTCACATCCTCTTGATCTATATAAAGATACTATAAAATATTTTGCTAATGTTAAGTTGGAAAATGTTAAAAATGCTATAGAAATAAATAAACCCGATACTACATTGGTGATGGCAGGATTGGTCACGTCATCAGAGAGGTTCACTTCAAAGTCGGGTTCCGACTATGGCAGATATAGAATTGAAGACCAGAGCGGTAGTTTTGACTTTGCGCTTTTCAAGGAAAATTATCTGAAACTGAATCCGCTGCTCGTTCCTGGAACGCAGGTGCTCGTAACCGGAATAGTGAAAGAACGTTACGTCACAAGTGAAGATCCTAACGCTCCTAAACCTAAAGAGTTGAGAATTACTAAAGTGGATCTTCTTGAGTCAATAATGGAAAACACTAACAGAGAGGTGAGATTCTCAATATTTATTGACAATCTTAATAAGGAAAAGGCAGATGAATTTATCAATATAATTAAAGAAAATAAGGGCAGACAGCCATATTCGATACATTTTGTTGATAGAAAGAATAATATAACATGCTCAACACATCCTGAAAAAGGAAGTATAAACGCGCAGGAGATTTTCGAATTGTTGAAAAACGCCGACTATGTGACGTACGATTTGTTGAAGTGAATTATTACATACATGAGAAAATTATTCGTCATAATATCATTTGTTGCTTTTATATCAGGTTTTATGATTCTGTCTGACTCATGCGGAAGACAGTCGATGCATGAAACGTCAGAGAGATTTTAAGAAGCACAATCTCACGTAGAGGCACACGGACGTGTGACTTTTAAATTGAAAATTGGCTGTCAGCCATCAGCGGTCAGCAGTCAGCTCAATGCTCATAGCATAAAAACCGTGGACAAAGTCTGTTGTCTGTTGACTGTTGTCTGTTGACATCCGAAGGCTTAATCTTTAGACTTTTGTCTTTAGTCATTAGTCAAAATTCTCAGGTTCTCAGATTTTAGTGTTTTCAGATTTAAAAAAATCTTTCGTCTATTCTCTTTTGACTTTAGACTTTTTTATTATTTTTGCAAAAAATCAGTACTAACATTTTAAATAATTATAATTATGGCAAATCACATTACAGACGCTACTTTCGAAGTAGAAGTATTACAAAGCGAAGTTCCAGTTATGGTAGATTTCGGCGCAACATGGTGCGGACCTTGCAACATGATCGCTCCTTATATGGACCAATTATCAGAAGAATATGCCGGCAAAGCTAAAGTTTTCAAAGCTGATATCGATGAATGCCAAGGCTTAGCAGCTAAATATCGTATCATGAATGTTCCTACAGTTCTTTATTTCAAAGGCGGTCAAGTAGTTGACAAGAACGTAGGCGGCGCAGCAAAACAAGTTTTCGAAGATAAATTGAAGAAACTTATCTAATCTAATAAATGCCTATAGAAATCAGCAATATAGCTCAATTGGGAAGCCTGGAATTCTTGGCTCGACAGATAGTGGAAGGTTTTATAACGGGCCTGCATAAGAGTCCTTTTCACGGCTTCTCAGTTGAATTTGCTGAACATCGTCTCTATAACACAGGAGAACCAACCAAAAACATAGACTGGAAACTTTTCGCAAGAACCGAAAAACTCTTCGTGAAACGATACGAAGAAGAAACCAACCTCCGTTGCCAAATCGTTATAGATAAAAGTTCGAGCATGTACTTTCCCGTACAAAACAAACTCGACTTCGAACATCTTAACAAACTATGGTTCTCTGCTTACAGCAGCGCGGCTCTCATCGAGATGATGAGACGACAACGTGATGCCGTGGGATTGTCGTTGTTTGATGAAGATATTATCCTCCATACTCCCGCAAAACTGTCGAGAGTGCATTCTAATATGATTTACAGCGAACTCGACAAGCTTATGCTTCCTTACGAGAAAAATGTGAAGACTACGACAAACACAGTACAATGTCTTCATAAGATAGCTGAAATGACGCATAAGAGAAGTCTAGTGATAATATTCAGCGATATGCTCGATAATCTCGACTCATATCAGGATTTGTTCGCTGCGTTGGAACATCTTCGTTATAATAAACATGAAGTGATTCTATTTCATGTGTTCGATTCACTTCATGAACAAAAACTGGAATTTGAAAACATCCCCCATCGCTTCGTTGATTTAGAGACAGGCGAGACATTGAAACTCAACCCCGTAGAGATAAAGGAAAGATACGAAGAGATAATGACAGCCAAGAAAGAAGAACTCTTGCACCATTGCTATCAATATCAAATCGATTACGTTGAAGCTGACATCAATAAAGCATACGATCAGGTGCTTACATCATATTTAATAAAAAGAAGTAAAATATAAATGTATAACTAGGACTGTTGTCCGTTGTCTTTAATAATATGAAATACAAAATACTCTTCATATGCCTCGGAAATATATGCAGAAGTCCAATGGCGGAATTCGTAATGAAAGACATCGTTGAAAAAGCCGGCTTAAGCCATGAATTTGAAATAGCTTCGGCTGCTACTTCAACTTACGAAATAGGTAATCCGGTGTATCCGCCGGCAAGACAGAAACTCGCTGAACACGGCATCGACTGTAAAGGCAAGACGGCTCGCCAGATAACAAAACGCGACTACGAATATTACGATTATATCGTCGCTATGGATCAAAGCAATCTCAAGAATCTGAGAAATATGTTAGGGGAGGACAAGCAGAGAAAAATCTCCTTATTGATGGATTATACCTCACGTCCCGCTGATGTCGCTGACCCTTGGTACACCGGCGATTTCCAGGCTACATGGAGCGACGTTACTGAAGGATGCGCCGAACTTCTGAAGCATATAATGGCTAAAGACTCAAGATGAAAGGCTAAAGTTAAAATAAACTATAATAAAAATAAAAACTATGAGAAAACTATTACTCCTATTAACATTGGCATTTACATTAACATTGAATGCACAGGAAAAAGAAACTAAAACATTGAACGTATTGTTGAAACAAGAGACGCGTCTTACTGCTCGTTCGAATCCAAGTGAATTGATTTTAAAGGCGATGGTTCAATATAAGGATGGAAATGATGTAGTCGATTTGAAGTCGATGAAACTCAATCTTGAGGGAACAACGAGAATCGCTGATGTGGAAAAAGTAAAAGTCTATACAACCGGACTTGAAGATTACGATAACAACAGATTCCTTGATCATGCCTCTTTAATTGGAAGTTGTGAACCTCAGTCTGAAGATTTCGTCTGTGAACTAGAAGGTCAGCTTCATGAAGGTATAAATAATCTTTGGATTACGGTAGATGTTGCAGATGACGCTATTGAAGGTAACTTCATTGATATGTCGTGTCTTGAGGTATCTACTGTTGATGAGACTGTTGAAGTAAAGAATACATCGCCTACAGGAAATCGTGAGATTATTTTGGCTCGTACTACTTTGCTTCGTCCCGGAGATTATAATTCAACGAATTACAGAATTCCGGCAGTGATAACAGCGCGTGACGGTTCTGTTGTCGCTATCACCGACAAACGTAAATATAACAACGGCGACCTTCCGGAAGACATCGACATAGTTTGCAACAGAAGTACCGACGGCGGTCATACTTGGAGCGAGCCTTATACTATCGCATACGGAACAGGTCATGGACAAGGGTTCGGTGATTGCGCCTTGGCATTGACAAACGACGACAACGGCATCATCGCGGCTTTCGTCGGCGGACCAGGATTCTGGGGCTCCACACCGGAAAATCCGCTGAGAATGTATATCTCAAGAAGTAATGATAACGGACAGACATGGACTGAACCTGAAGATATTACATATCAGATATATGGTGCGGAGTGTGAAGATCCTGAACGTAAAGAATGGCTTGGAGGTTTCTTCGGTTCTGGAAACGGATTGCTGACATCGTCAGGACGAATCATGTTCGTAGTGGCAATGCGTGAGAACAATACAAGAGAAATGGTTTGTAATCATGCCGTTTATTCCGATGACAACGGACTTACGTGGCAGGTGTCGGGAAGAGCATCAATAGGCGGCGACGAGGCAAAAGTGACCGAACTTGTTGACGGAAGAATCTTGATGAGTATCAGACATAATGGAAACAGATGGTATAATATTTCAGAAGACGGCGGCTTGACATGGCAGGAAACCACATCAGAATGGACAGACATCGTCGCTCCTGCTTGTAATGGAGATATGATAAGATATACATCAGTAAACCAAGGAAATGAAAAAAACAGATTGCTTCATTCAGCACCAGTTGGATCTTCAAGAAAAGATGTGACTGTATATGTAAGCTATGACGAAGGTGAGACTTGGTCCTTAAGTAAATGTATAGTGCCTTACAACTCAGCCTATTCTTCTTTGTGCATACTACATGATGGAACAATAGGTCTTTACGTGGAAGAAACATTCCAAGGGGAAGGCGATTATTGTACGGTGTTTTATAACTTTAGCCTCGATTGGCTCAGTGGAGGAGAAGATAGCGTGATATCTGTAAAAGAATTAGATGATGATAATGACTCATGCTTGAAAGTCTATCCATTACCAACAAAAGATGTAATTAATATTGATGATGTTGATATAAAACTTATCAATATTTATGATGTATATGGTAAATTAATAATGAGTTTAGAAAACGATAATGATAATATTACCATCAATGTCACTGACTTTACAGATGGGGTATATATTGTTGAAACTTTCGATAATAATTCAAATAGAAAAAATGCAAAATTTATAGTAAAAAAATAACATTTATTTCTGGTGTTTATTAGAAAATGACTATATTTGCCAAGTTATTTAAAATTTAAATTAAAAATTATTCTTATGAAAATTAAAACATTTTTTATTTGTTTCTTGGCTGTATGTGCTATTTCATTGAGCAGCTGTAAAAAAGAAAACTATGCTGCAAAATTCGTGGGTAATTACGTTACTACTTTAACACCTAATTTGCAAGTATTAATGTTCGGTGAGGTCGTTGCAGAAACAACAGACGAGGATGTTATCGAAGGTGTTACTTTTAATATCTCACAAGTTGGTGAAAGTCAGGATGTTAATATGACATTCACAATTCCTGAAATTGAAGAATCTGCAGAACTTCCAATTGAAATCCCTAATGCGGTTATTTTAAATGGTACATGTGATGAAACAGGTTTGCACTTGAGCGGATACTCATTATCAGAAAGTATCCCAATTCCGGAATTAGGAATGGATATTGCTATTAATGTCGGTTTAGGCAGTGCGACAATTGCAGAACCTGTTAATAATGTTATTTCTTGGACATCATCACTTATTGGAACTATCGGTATAACAATGCCAGATATGCCAGAAGCTAATATGGAAGCCACAATCGATGGTGGTATCAAATTTAACGCTACAAAACAATAATTATAAAATATCATAGTTTTATGAACGTTTTAAGAGAGACACATAATAATTTTAATGTGTCTCTTTTTTACTAAATAAATCAAACAATTACATAACAAATCATGAACAATTTTATTTATAACATTCCAACCAAAGTATATTTCGGTGAGAATCAATTAATACATTTATGTGAAGAATTGAAGAAATTTGGAACACGAGTGTTGTTGACTTACGGAGGCGGCTCTATAAAGAAAATAAGCCTTTACGATAAGATTATGGCTGAGATGAATAAAAATGGATTTGAGGTCTTTGAACTCTCTGGCATAGAGCCTAATCCTCGTATTGACTCTGTTCGTAAGGGTGCACAAATGTGCAAGGAACATAATATTGATGTTTTGTTAGCTGTTGGAGGAGGTTCAACAATTGATGCCACGAAATTTATGGCAGCAGGTGCTCTTGTAGATCACGATCCTTGGGACTTCTTCAATGAAAAAAGAGCCACTATCAATGATGCCTTACCTATCGTCTCAATATTAACACTCTCCGCTACAGGTTCTGAAATGGATACTGGTGGCGTCATCAGCAATCCTGAGACGAACGATAAAATAGGTCGTCTCGACCCACATTTGTTGCCAAAAGTCTCTTTCCTCGACCCGACAAACACATATTCAGTAAATGAATATCAAACAGCATGTGGATCTGTCGATATAATGTCTCATATTATTGAAGTATATTTTAATATGGAGCCAGATCTTTATATGCTCGACTGCTTTATGGAAGGTATGTTGAGAACTGTCGTGAAATACGCTCCGATAGCAATGAGAGAACCTGATAATTATGAGGCAAGAGCTAATTTGATGTGGACATCTTCCTGGGCTATAAATGGTTTTATTAACGGAGGAAGAGCTAAGGCTTGGAGTTGTCACCCCATGGAACATGAATTATCAGCTTATTATGACATAACTCATGGTCTCGGCCTTGCGATTTTAACACCTCGTTGGATGGAATACTGCCTGGATGAAAATAATGTCTCTAAATACGTTCAATTTGCAACAAATGTATTTGGTGTAGATTCAAATCAAGATCAAATGTCTATTGCAAGAGAAGGTATTAAACGACTTTACGATTTCTTCTTCACTACATTAGGATTGAAAAATAATCTTTCTGAAATTGGAATCGGAAGAGAAAACTTTGCAATAATGGCTAAGAAAGCCTGTGGTAAAGGCATTCTCAAAGGATTTAGGAATCTCACTCCTGAAGATGTGGAAAAGATATATGAAATGTGCCTTTAATAATTTGATTTTTAAATGATTAATTAATATTAAAATGAAAAGATTCTTAACAATTTTAGTTTTGCTGGGATTTGCATTCTCATTAAAAGCCCAGATTTCACCTAACAAATATTGGGTGCAGTTTACGGACAAGAATAATTCACCTTATTCTATCGACAATCCTCAGGAATATCTTAGTGAGCGAGCTCTGGAAAGACGTCAAGCTTACGGAATAGCTATTGATGAGTATGATATTCCCGTGAATCCATCTTATTTGCAGGCTGTACAAGAAACAGGTGCGACATTATTAAATCCGTCAAAGTGGTTAAATGGAGTTACTATCTATACCACTGATCCATCAGTACTTGCTGCAATTGAGGCATTGCCTTTCGTTGAAGGAACACGTCGCTTCTATGATGAGCCCTTGAAGCAAGAAATTAAAGAAAAGACTTTCTTCGCAGAAGAATTTTTAAATCCATTAAGTAAGGATACTAAAGAAATAAAAAATTATTACGGATATGCTTATCCTCAAATTAACCAACTGAATGGTATTGAGTTACATAATATGGGTTTTAAAGGTGAAGGTATGTTAATAGGTGTTTGTGATGGTGGCTTTGATGGAGCTGATTCACATGACGCTTTTAGCCAAATCATCAATGATGGCCGTTTGCTCGGTACTTATAATTTTGTTGATGGAAACACTAATGTTTGGCACTCATCGACACATGGAACTAATGTTTGGGGCTTGATGGGTGGCAATGTGCCAGATACTTATGTCGGTACAGCTCCGATGGCATCATATTTCTTATGTACTACAGAAGATGTTAATAGTGAAAACGTTATTGAAGAATACAACTGGGTTTCTGCCCTTGAACTTCTTGATAGTATCGGAGTTGATGTCGTTAATACTTCTTTAGGATATGTTACTTTCGATTTGCCACAGTGGGATCATACATATCAACATTTAGATGGTGCAACAGCAGTTATAACAATAGGTTCTGAGATAGCATGTAGCCGTGGTATCTTATGTGTAAATTCAGCAGGTAATGACGGAGATACAAGTAATCCTTATATTTCAGCTCCAGCCGATGGAGAGATGACATTCACAATAGGAGCTGTGGGTACAAACGGAAATAGGGCTTATTTTAGCTCAATAGGACCAACCTTCGATGGTAGAATAAAACCTGACGTTATGGCACATGGATATGGAACCTCAGTGCCTTCATATGGAAATGTCTATTATGAAGGCTCCGGAACATCATACTCATCACCTGTAATGGCCGGTATGCTCACATGTTTATGGCAGGCAAGAAAAGATAAGTCATCAGAAGATATTCGCAATATCGTTAGATTGGCATCAAATAATTCAGAAAATCCAAATAACGAATATGGATACGGTATCCCTGATATGATGCTTGCTATGGATCTCTTAAGCCAAGAAGAAATACATTATTCTGAGCAAAATTCATTGCTTCAGTTGTATCCAAACCCTTCAAACGGTGATGTTAATATTAATCTTATGACAGCTGAAAATCTTCGTGTCAATATCTATAATCAGATAGGACAGATAATATATAATATTGATTTTCAAGATGATAATACTGAAAGATTGACTAATGTTATAAGAAATCTTAATGAAGGTATGTATTACATTAATGTAATAGGAGATACTGAAAGTCAAACCATTAAATATATTAAGTATTAAGCATTTACAAAAAAAATATTAAAATAATAAAAAAAATCGCTGTAAAGTGTTGCACATAATAAAAAATGTTGTATCTTTGCAGCGATTTTAAAGCCCAGGTGGTGAAATTGGTAGACACGCCACTTTGAGGGGGTGGTGACGAATGCGTCGTGCAAGTTCGACTCTTGTCCTGGGCACAACACCAAAAGCTTAATGCCCATGTGGTGAAATTGGTAAACACGCTACATTCAGGGTGTAGTGAGCTTAAGCTCTTGGAAGTTCGAGTCTTCTCATGGGCACAATGCAATCCGGTCTTATACTGGATTTTTTTGTATTAATAATCATGAGGATAGCTTTCCTACATACAGTCCCATCGTTCAAGGAGATAAATGACCTTATCTCCGACATATCTTTAACAGCCTCTGAAGATATTTTTCAAGTATATGAATATGATTGCCTTTATAAAGGAAACAATATTGTTAAAGCATTATTTTATTTTAGAAGATTCTTGAAAAAGAATAAAATTGATATAGTTCATACATATTATTACATCGATGCATATTTGGCTTATAAGATCTGTAATAAATTGAAAATCAAAGTTGTATTCTCAAATTATTTTTATCATTCCGACTTGAAAGGTATAAAAAAAAGAATCTTTAATACTGTATTAAAAAACACTAATATCATATTCCAAACAGAAACTCAAAAGAAATATTATTTTTCAAATTATAAGTTTAATATAGATAATATAGAGTCTTGTTTCACTTTGTATCATGCTTATAGATTTGAAAGAATTGATAATCAAGAATTTCAATCCTTAAGAGATGAATATTTCATTGATGATCTGAAATATCTTATAGGAACTATAGGTGATTTTTCTCCAGCACATGATGTGATGAACATATTTAAAATGGTCAAAAAACTGAGAAAAACCGGAAGAAACTTCATCTGTCTTATAGCAGGAGGTGCTCTGGAAGAATATGACTCATATTATGATAATTGTCGTTATTATTATCTGATTCAGGGTTTGGATAATTACATTTATTATTTAAATCACAGAGATGATACAACCAATATATTATCACAGCTGGACGCTTTTGTGTATCATTCTGATAATGAAGCAGTCGCATTACCTGTCATTGAAGCTATGGTAATGGGTGTGAATATTGTCGTTAATGATTGTGAGATGATAAAAGAATTAACTCACAATGGGAAATATGCAACATTATTCATTAGTAATGACGAAAAAGATTTCGCATTAAAAACACGTGAGGTTCTTAATAATCTTGATGATTATCAACTTATTTCCGAGACAATTAAAGAAGAATGCAGATGTATTTTCTCTATGGAAAAGCATGTTTTAGGACTTAAAAATATCTATTCTAAACTATTAGATTGACAAAAATTATTATATTTGTCAATTAAAAATAATGTTTATGAAAGATAATTATAATTTTTCTGAATTGGCGAAGATTCGTCAAAGCGACAGAAAATACAAGGCAGACCCTGTTGAAAAAGAAGTGTTGATACAATGTGTTGAGACAGCACGTTTATCTCCATCAGCTAATAATTCACAACCATGGAAATTTATCATTGTAGATGATTTTAAAAAGAAAGAGCAGATAGCAGAATGTTCCATAGGACTTGGTATGAATAAGTTTACACATCAATGCCCTGTTATTGTTGCTGTTGTATTAGAAAAACAGAATTTTATGTCATCAATAGGCAGCATCATAAAGAACAAAGATTATTGTCTTTTTGATATTGGTATTGCCGTTAATCAATTTTGTCTGCAGGCGGCTGCTTTAGGACTTGGCACATGTATTATAGGATGGTTCGACGAGAAGAAGATAAAGAAGATACTAGGAGTTGGTAATAGACGTATTCCTTTGTTGATCAGTGTTGGTTATCCTGATTCTTCTACTAGAGATAAAGTAAGAAAACCAATAGAAGAGATGAGTAGTTGGAATAAATATTAATAATTAACAATATAAAAATCATGGAAAAAATAGACAATGAAAACATGAGCTTACCGGAAAACGCACAGCGTGAATTAGCTCCAGGTGAGGTTTACAAACCCATTTTATCTTCCGATAATAAATACAAGGAAGTGACGGTGTGGTCTGTCACCATCGGTCTTCTGATGACGATATTATTTTCTGCCGCAGCCGCCTATCTCGGCTTGAAAGTTGGTCAGGTCTTTGAAGCGGCGATCCCTATCGCCATCATAGCCATCGGTCTCTCGGGTGTTGCGAAGAAAAACGACGCTCTCTCTCAAAACGTCATCATACAATCTATCGGTGGCTGCTCCGGCGGCGTGGTGGCAGGTGCCATCTTCACATTACCTGCTCTTTATATCTTACAAGGTAAAGGCTACGAAATAGAAATCAATTATATGCAAGTATTCCTCGCTTCTTTGTTGGGCGGTATCTTAGGAATACTTTTTTTAATTCCTTTCAGAAAATATTTTGTCAAGGAACAACACGGCAAGTTCCCGTTCCCGGAAGCAACAGCCACGACACAGGTACTCGTCAGCGGACAAAAGAAAGGCAAGGATTCTTTGTTGTTGGTCGTCAGCGGTTTGATTGGCGGCGTCTATGACTTCCTCGTCTCAACATTTGGTTTATGGACCGAGACATTATCAACTAAGGTAATGACATGGGGACTCGCTGTAGCCGACAGCGCAAAACTGATGTTTAAGGTAAATGTCGGTGCTGCTGTCTTAGGTCTCGGTTATATCATCGGATTGAAATACGCTTTTATAATATGCTGCGGTTCAATGTTGGTTTGGTTCGTCATCATTCCTGGAATGAATATCTTCTGGGGTAATGAAATCATCGACCTTATGAATTCCGGTATCACAATGACGATAGGACAGATGGAACCGGAGATGATATTTAAAGAATACGCACGTCATATCGGTATCGGCGGTATCGCGATGGCTGGCGTGGTAAGTATCATCAAGTCGTGGGGCGTGATAAAATCGTCTGTCGGCTTGGCTGCCAACGAATTTAAAGGAAAGAAAAACAATGTGACTGAGACACGTACCGACAGTGACCTCTCGATGAAATTCGTTGTCATCGGTATTGTTATTGTTTTAATCATCACTTTCTTCTTCTTCTGGTTCGGCGTCGTTCATAATGTAAAACACGCTTTGGTAGGCATCTTAGTCGTGGCAGTGATTTCATTCTTGTTTACTACAGTAGCAGCAAACGCTATCGCTATAGTCGGTTCAAATCCTGTTAGCGGTATGACGCTTATGACTTTGATATTAGCATCTTTAGTCATGGTAGCAGCCGGATTGAGCGGTGCGATGGGAATGACGGCAGCCTTGATAATAGGCGGCGTGGTCTGTACTGCATTGGCTGTAGCAGGCGCATTCATCACCGACTTAAAGGTAGGTTACTGGATTGGAACTACACCTAAGAATCAAGAGATATGGAAGTTTGTCGGTGTTGCTGTCGCAGCAGCTACGGTGGCAGGTGTCATCATGGTTTTAAATAAAGCATACGGTTTTGTCTGTGACGACGCATTGGTCGCTCCTCAGGCAAACGCTATGTCGGCAGTCATAGAACCAATGATGTCGGGTGGCAGCGCACCTTGGCTGTTATACGGCATAGGCGCAGTTATCGCATTGATATTGACAGTCGCTAAGATTCCTGCATTGCCATTCGCACTCGGTATGTTTATCCCAATAGATTTGAATATACCTTTATTAATAGGAGGCGCAATCTCATGGTATGTAAGCACACGCAGCAAAGACGAAGCACTCAACAACGCACGTAACAACAGAGGTACTCTCATCGCTTCAGGTTTCATAGCAGGCGGTGCCTTGATGGGTGTCGTCAGCGCAATCTTGAAGTTCGCTAATGTCGATTTGATTGTAAGAACAGCCGACGGAACAGCGTTTGCACAGACGCCGTGGGCTTCATTGGTAGCATTATTCATGTACGTCGCAATCATCATTTACATGATATGGGATTCCAAAAGAGCGAAAACAGAATAATAGACTTAATAATAATGTGGTTATGACAAAGATATTAATGCTTAAATTTGTTGATAGCACTTATAAAGAATGCGAAGTGACTGGAAGAGATATGGGCGGTGATGATGTTTACTACATGCCTTTATCGTCTTTGAAATTAGGAAGAGTAGCATGGGATACAAATAACAATCACATAAATCATTATGTTGAGGTTTGTGAGTTGGGTACTGATTTTGTTGTTGTTGAAGTTTATAATTGGAGAGGAAACAAATTGGGTGGTCCTTATAAATTATATGCAGGCGACGAAAAAGGAGGCAGCTATTACTTTGGCGAATGGTCATATGGTTATTCCGTATCTCTTGTATGGAGTGAAATGAAATGAAATAAGATAAGATTAAAATAAATTAACATTATGGAAAAATTATTAGATAAATTTTTAAGATATGTCTCCATTGATACGATGTCAGATCCAGAGTCAGAGACACAGCCAAGTTCAGAGAAACAGTTTAATCTTCTAAGAATGCTTCGCGATGAGTTGGAAGCTATGGGAATAAAAGCCGAACTTGATGAATTCGGTTACGTCATGGCGACTATTCCTTCAAACATCGAGAAAGAAGTTCCTGCCATCGGTTTCATCGCTCACGTAGATACATCACCTGACGCTTCGGGCAAAGATGTGAAGCCTCAAATCATCGAGAATTATCAAGGTGGTGACATCATGCTTAACGCGGAGAAAGACATCGTTTTGAAAGTCTCTGATTTCCCTGAGATGCAGAACTACATCGGCAAGACTATGATAACAACTGACGGAACAACATTGTTAGGTGCCGACGACAAAGGCGGCGTTGCTGCTATCATGTATGCGGCTCAATATCTCATGGAACATCCTGAGGTGAAACATGGCGAGATTAAAATCGGCTTCACTCCTGATGAAGAAGTAGGTCGTGGCGTGGTGAAATTTGACGTCAAGAGATTCGGTGCTAAATATGCATACACTATCGACGGCGGCGAAATAGGGGAGTTGGAGTATGAAAACTTCAATGCTGCTGTAGCTAAGATTCATATCCAAGGAGTTAACATACATCCAGGTTATGCAAAAGGCAAGATGGTCAATTCAATGCAGATAGCAATGGAACTCAATGCTATGCTTCCTGTCGATCAACGTCCTGAGTTTACTTGCGGTTATGAAGGTTTCTATCATCTTACAGATATAAAAGGAACAGTTGAAGAGACTTCGATGCAATATATCATCCGTGACCATGACAGAGCTAAGTTCGAAGAAAAGAAAACTTTGATTAATTCTATCGTTGAGTTCTTAAATAAGAAATATAATGGCGCAGTCAATGTTGAGATGAAAGACCAATATTACAATATGCGTCAGGAGGTGGAACCGCATTATTTCATCGTGGAGAAAGCTATCAAGGCTATCGAGATGGCAGGCATCAAACCAAAGGTACAGCCTATCCGTGGCGGTACCGACGGCGCAAACCTGAGTTTCATGGGATTGCCTTGTCCTAACATTTTCGCTGGCGGACATAACTTCCATGGCAAATATGAATACGTTCCGTTGGAAAGTATGGAGAAAGCATCAGAAGTGATTTTGAATATTATTAGTTTGTTTGTTTAATGGCAATGAGCAATGTGCTGTGAGCATAGAGCATTTTAATTATGCTAAGCTCATGGCTCATTACTCATGGCTCATAGCTTAAAAAAATGGCAGTCGATTTATCAGAAGTATTAGTTGTAGGTGTCACAGCGCGAGCTTTGTTTAATCTTGAAGCGGAAAACGACATCTTCGAGAAAGAAGGCGTTAGAAAGTACAGAGAGTATCAAGATAAGAATCAAGACGTTCCATTGGAAATGGGAACTGCGTTCTATCTTGTGAAAAGTCTTTTGGAATTGAACAAGCAGGCTCATAAACCTGTCGTTGAAGTCGTCGTTATGTCGCGTAACAGTCCGGAGACTGGACTTAGAATTCTGAAGTCTATTGAGAAATATGAACTTGACATAACAAGATTGGCTTTTTCAGGTGGTGAACCTATATCACCTTATATTGATGCTTTCGGAGTCGATTTGTTTTTGTCGAAAGATGAGAACAGTGTTCAGGCTGTGATAGATGCTCATAGTAATTGTGCGGCTGCTGTCATTTATGAGCCGCCTACTGAATTCAACCCGGCGACAAATACAGTGAAGATAGCCTTCGATGCTGATGCTGTTTTGTTCAACGAAGAATCAGAGTTACGTTTCAAGAAAGAAGGCATTGACTCGTTCAGTAAGTACGAAAAAGAAAACAAAGACGTTCCTTTGCAGGAAGGACCCTTTGCCAAGCTGTTGAAGAAACTCTCTAAGATACAAGAGAGTCTTCCTGTTACGGTAGAACTCTCTCCATTGAGATTAGCTATCGTTTCGTCACGTAGTGCGCCGGCTCACATGAGAGTCATCAACACATTGAAAAAATGGGGCGTTTATGTCAATGAAGTATATTTTCTAGGCGGAATGCCGAAGGATAAGGTTCTCAAAGCATTCGGAGCGCATATCTTTTTCGACGATCAAGACATACATCTTGAAAGTTCTAGTAAGGTCGTTCCTTCCGGAAAGGTGCCATATAGCTCTAATTCACCTTTGAAACAATTGGGAATTGAGAATTAGGAATTGAGAATTAGGAATTAGGAATTATTGTAATATGTGGAGGTTATATTGAAGCGTTTATGAAATGATTATAAATAAATTAAAATAACAAATTATGAAATTAAAGAATATTTTATTAGGAGGTTTATTAGTATTCGCATTATCAACATGTGATACAAAGAAAGAAGTAAAAACTATTGAAGTACAAGAGTTTAAGACAGAGATAGCGAAGCCAAACGTGCAATTGATTGATGTCAGAGATGCAGAATTATATTCAGAAGGACATATTCCTGGAGCTATGAATATCGAATTGTCATCAGAGAATTTCGTTGATATGATTCAGACATTAGATAAGAAAAATCCAGTTGCAGTCTATTGTCGCGGAGGAGGACAAAGTGCAGAAGCCGCACAGAAGCTCAATGAAGCTGGTTTTGAAGTTATTGAACTTCAAGGCGGTTTTTTAACATGGGATGGCGAAGTCGAGAAATAAATTAATCTAGCATCAGACTCAGAAATGCTGCCTGATTGTTAAAGATTTTTAACTTTTCAGGTAGCATTTCTGTATGATAACCAAATAATGCTTGTGTCAATTGTTCAATGTCAACAACATTTGAACCTATGGAATTTTTCTTGTCTAATACACCGTTATTTATATAGTATGTTCCGTTATTTTCTGTTAAGATAGGGTCAACAAGAGAAAGTTCCATTTTAATTTTTGGATGAGAGATGGCATAAATTCTAAGCATTGTTTCTGCATCAATGAGACGTGACATTCCTAGACGATGAGTTTTTTGTCCGAAAACTGGAGGGATGATTATGTTGATTGAACTTTGGCTGTTGGCTATTGGCTGTTGGCTATTGAACCTTTGATTTGCTGCTGTTATCAAGTCGCTGAAGATAGCACTCGATTCGGCGAAGACATCTTTGATATAGATCTCGCCATTTCTCAAATAACAGAAAGCCAAGCCACAAATATCTTCTCCATATCTCGCAACAAGCAGATGATTGTCGAACAACTCCAAGTCGTCTGTAATGACTTTAAAATCATATTCATTATGCTGGATGCAACAGTTACGAGCTCTCATCTTATTGTTAAAATATTCATACACTTCGTAAAAATCAGATGTTGGCTGTTGGCTATTAGCTATTAGCTGTTGGAAATCTGATATTACTGAATTGCTCACTTGTTGACTTGTAGTCTCGTTGACTTGTTGACTTAAATTAATCCTTATCTTAGAATAATCGAAAGTT